>JAMDEN010000127.1 GCA_023487035.1 Actinomycetota bacterium | reverse complement strand
AACCTTTGGAAGAATGGCTGCAAAACAGGCAATCAGAGATGCTGGAAGAGTTTTAGAGGTTCCTTATTCAGAAGTTGATAAAATTGCAAAAATGGTTCCAAATGATTTAAATATTACAATTGATTCTTCATTAGCAAGGGTACCTGAACTAAAAGAAATATATTTAAAAAATGATAAGATAAGAGAAATAATAAATACAGCAAAATGGCTTGAAGGAATGGTCAGGCAAGCGTCAATCCATGCTGCAGGCATAGTAATTTCTTCAGAAGAATTATATAACTACACTCCAATTAAAAAGGAATCTGGTGAAGATATAGTAACCCAATATGAAATGGAACATGTGCAATCATTAGGTTTATTGAAAATGGATTTTTTGGGTTTAAAAACATTATCTTTAATTGATAAAACATTATTTTTAATTGAAAAAGTAAAAAATATTAAGGTCGATATAAATAAGATAAATCCTGAAGATAAAAAAACATTTGAGATGCTTAGCAGAGGCGAATGTCTTGGAGTTTTTCAACTTGAAAGTTCCGGCATGAGGGATTTGGTTTTAAGAATGAAGCCGAATCAGTTTGAAGACCTTATAGCACTTCTTGCACTTTATAGACCTGGACCCCTTCAAAGTGGAATGGTAAATGATTATATTGAAAATAAAAATAGCAGAAAAAAAATAAAGTATATTCATCCGAGCCTTGAACCTATTTTGAATAGTACTTACGGGATGATTATTTATCAGGAACAAGTTATGCAAATAGCTTCTGTTTTTGCAGGCTTTACAATGTCTGAAGCTGACATTTTAAGAGGAGCTATAAGTAAAAAAAAGAAAGAACTTCTTGAAGAACAAAGAATAAAATTTATTGAAGGTGCGGAAAAATTAGGTAATGATAAGAAAATTGCAGAAAAATTATTTGAGCTAATCAATCATTTTGCGCAATATGGATTTAATAAATCTCATAGTGCAGCTTATGCAATGATTTCTTACCAGACAGCTTTTTTAAAAGCAAATTATCCTGTTGAATTTATGGCTGCTCTTTTAAGCATAAGAATGGGCAGCCAGGAAAAAGTTTCATTATATATTAATGAGTGCAAAAGGATGGGTATATCAGTTTTACCTCCTGATATTAATGACAGTTTTAGCGATTTTACTGTATATAAAAATTCTATAAGATTTGGACTTTCAGCAATTAAGAATATCGGAATTAATGTTATTGAAGAAATCAGACTTGAAAGAAAAGCAAATGGAAAGTTTAAGGATTTTTATGATTTTTGTTTAAGAATGGGTAATAGTGTTTTAAATAAGAAAACAATAGAAAGCCTGATTAAAGGAGGTGCTTTTGACTCTTTAAGTCATTCGAGAAAATTTTTACTTGAAAATTTTGAAAAAATTATTGAAATAGCACAAAAAATAAAAAAAGATAGAATTGCCGGACAATTTTCTTTATTTGATTCATTTTCCGAGGAAAATAAAAAGGATGATTATCTAAATGAATTTTCAGAAATAAAAGAATATAAAGATGAATTTATTCCAAAAGATTTACTGAATTTTGAAAAAGAAATGTTAGGGCTTTATATAACAAGCCATCCTTTAAATGAGTATGAAAATGTTTTATCGGATTTTGTTATGATTTCTGATTTAATTGAAAAAGAAGATAACTCAATTCAAACAATTGGAGGAATTGTAACTAAAATCAAATCAGTTTACACAAAGAAAAATCAAATAATGTATTATGTTAGCTTTGAAGATAAATCAGGCAGTCTTGAGATAATCGTATTTCCTAATGCAGTGGAAGAATATAAAAATATTCTTAAGGAAGATAGTATATTAAAAATAACAGGAAGGCTTGATAAAAAAGAAATCAGATCAGAAATTGAAGATAAAAATTCTGATTTTCAGGAGCAAATTGATGATTTAGATATTAAAATAACAGATTTTGAAAATAAAGATTTAAACTCTGAAGCAGAAATATCTAACTCAAATGGCAAGGAGGAATTAAGGAAAAACTTTACTTTAAAAATAATTGCACAAAAAATTGAACCTTTAAAAAAGATTAAAGATAGAGTTGAAGTTAAGCCTTATGTTTTAGAATCTGAAGAAGATTTAAATGCTATAAATTATTTTAATAATGATAATGATGATTTGAATAATACAGAAATTAATAAAAATAATTATTTTAAAACAGATAGAAGTGAAATTATCTTAAAAATAAGAAAAGAAATGTTAAGTAATAAATTTATAGATGATTTATATAAAATAATTTGTGAAAATAAAGGCAAAACTAAAATTAATGTTCAAGTTTTAAGACAAAATAAAGATTTGAAACCTGAAATTGAAAAAAGTTTTTACCTTCCTGAGGATTTTAAAGTTAATTTTTCTAAAGAATTTTTAAATGAAATTGAAAGAAAATTTAATGGAAATGTATTTATAGAATAAATATAAAAAAAATATAAAATTAAATTTGTAATAGATTTTATTTATGATTTTACAATTAATTTTTAATGTAATATATTTTTATAATATTTATATTTTTATTAAACAGGATTTATATGTTTGAAGATAATAATAAATTAGATGAAAAACTTCCTTCAGGATTCAGGGATATTTTTCCTGTTGAAGCAGAAGAAAGAAATAATATAAAAGCTTTAATAAAAAAAGAATTTGAGCTTTGGGGATATGGTGAAGTTAAAACTCCTGTTGTTGAATTCACGAAAAATATTTCTGCTGGTGCTGGAAAGAACTGGAAAGACAAATTAATTAATTTTTTTGATAATGATGGAAGTCTTGTTTCATTAAGAACTGATATGACTGTTCCAATTGCAAGATTTACAGGTATGCGAATTAAGAAAAATCAACTTCCCATAAGGTTTTGTTATTTTGCAAATTCTTTCAGGCGATCAGGTATACAAAAGGGCGAGAAAAGAGAATATAATCAGGCAGGGCTTGAATTTATAGGATCAGATTCATATATGTGTGATGTTGAAATACTTACGATAATTATAAATATTTTAAATAAGCTTGTTACGGGAAATTTTCTTATAGGCTTGGGTGATATAAGTCTTTCAGAAGCGTTATATGACTGGTTAAATTTAAATAAAGAAGGAAAAGAATATATAAAACATAACCTTATTACTAAAAATTATGTATCTGTTAAAGAGTATTTATATAAAATTGACAAAATAAAAGCTGAAATATTTCTTAATTTGATAAAACCTGAAAAAAACATTACAAAAATTGAAACTATTTTAAAAGATATTAATGATATTAAGGTTTTAAATAGTTTTAATAATTTAAAAACTGTTTATGAAATATTAAGGGAACTTGATTTCAGTAAATATTTTATAATTGATTTAGGTATTTTAAGAGATTTTGAATATTATACAGGGCTTATATTTGAAGTTTATTCATCTAATATTAATGCAATACTTGGAAGTGGTGGCAGGTATGATAAATTAATTAAAAAATTTGGCCTTGATGCCCCTGCTACAGGTTTTGCTCTTGATATAGATGTGCTTCATAAATCAATTAAAGAATCTGAACTTTCTTTTTTTAAAAATAAGCTAAAAATAATGATTTGCTGTGAAAATGAAAATAATCTTAAATTATTAAAATTTGCAGAAAAAATCAGAAAAGAAGAAATAATTACCGAAATAATTTTTAAAAAAAATAAAAACATATATTTAATTGCAAAAGAAAATAAATTTAATTTTCTTGGTATAATTGATGATAAATTTAAAATGATAAAGATAATTAATATTAATAATGATAAAGAACTTAATTTAAATTTAGAAGAATCTTTAAATTATTTTAAAAATGAAGCATACAATTAAAATAGCAGTACCTAAGGGTTATTTGCTTGATAGCACAATAACACTATTAAAAGAAGCAGGTTATGATACGTCCTGCTTTGAAGAAGACAGCAGAAAACTTTTTTTGCATTCAAAAACTGATAATATTAAATATATAATAACAAGGCCTATGGATGTTCCTGTTTATGTAGAAAATGGAGCATGTGATCTTGGTTTTGTTGGAAAAGATGTTTTACTTGAAACAGAAAGCAATGTTTTTGAACTGCTGGATTTAGGAATCGGGAAATGCAGGATAATAATTGCTACAAAAGATGATTGTGTAGAAAAAGTAAAAGATCATTATGAGCATTTTGGATCAATTAAAGTTGCTACAAAATATACTAATATAACAAAAAAATATTTTGAAAAAAAAGGTATGCAAGTAGAAATTATAAAACTTTATGGCTCAGTTGAATTAGCGCCAATACTTGGAATTGCTGATGAAATTCTTGATATAACAGCAACAGGGAAAACTATGGTTGAAAATAACCTGGTAGAAATGGAAACTGTTTTTGAATCTACTACCAGACTGATTGCCAATGAAGTAAGTTATAGAGTTAAAAATGAAATAATAGAAAATTTTATTAACAGCTTAAAGAAAGTTATAAGTTAAATTATGGTAAGAAAAGCAAAAATTGTCAGAAAGACAAAAGAAACAAATATTGAACTTGAGTTTACTATTGATGGATCAGGAATTGCACAAATAAATACCCCAGCTCATTTTTTTAATCATCTGCTGGAAAGCTTTACAAAACATGGAAATTTTAATTTAAAATTAATTGCAGAAGGTGATATTGAAACAGGGCTTCATCATTTAATTGAAGATATTGGAATTTGCCTTGGTAAAGCATTAAATGAAGCACTTGCTGATAAAAAGGCAATAGAAAGATTCGGATTTTCAATAATACCGATGGATGAAACAGAGATTACTGTTTCCATAGATTTATCTGGAAGATCTTATCTTAAATATGATGTGGATGTAATATATGAAATGGTTGAAAATATGGAAACCATAATTATTGAGGATTTCTTTAGAGCACTTGCAAGTAATGCGTTTATTACACTTCATATAACTAAAAATTGTGGTTTAAACTCTCATCATATATTAGAAGCAATTTTTAAGGCATTTGCTCGTGCCCTTAAGGGTGCATGTGTGCTAACAGATTCAAAAACTATACCCTCAACAAAAGGTTTGCTTTAAAACAGGCTTTTATAAAAATTAAGGAAAACTGCTATGAACGAAAAATATATTGTAATTATTGATTATAATGCAGGTAATATTAAGAGTGTAGAAAATGCATTTCAAAAAACTGGTGCATTAGTTAAAGTGACTAACAACCAAAAAATTATTAAGGACTCAATAGCCATAGTTCTTCCTGGAGTAGGTGCTTTCGGTGATGCAATGAAAAATCTGGAATTTTTTAATTTAACTGATTTAATAAAAAGCGAAATTAAAAGAAAACCATTTTTAGGCATTTGCTTAGGTTTGCAACTATTATTTGAATACAGCAATGAAAAAGAACATAGTGAAGGTCTTGGCATCTTTAAGGGTTACGTTGATAAAATACCTGATGGAGTAAAAATTCCTCATATAGGCTGGAATCAAATAACTATATTAAAAAAAGACAGCAAAATTCTTAAAAATGTAGAAAATAATGAAAATTTTTATTTTGATCATTCTTTTTATGCAATATGTGAAAATAAATCAATAATTAGCAGCATTACAAATTATGGTACTGATTTAACAGCAAGTATTGAACTTGATAATATTTTTGCACTTCAATTTCATCCTGAAAAAAGCAGCTTAAAAGGGATGACAATAATAAAGAATTTTTTAGATTATGTGCAGGAAGAAGGATAAATAATGGAAATAATACCTGCAATTGACTTAATTAATGGTGAATGCGTAAGGCTTTATAAGGGTAATTATGAAAAAATGGTTAAATATTATGATGACCCTGTTGAAGTTGCAAAAAAGTGGGTTGATTATGGAGCCAGATGGATACACGTTATAGATTTGGATGGTGCAAAAAAAGGTTATCCTGTAAATTTAAATGTTGTAAAAAAAATCAAACAAAAATTATGCGTTCTTATTGAATATGGTGGAGGAATTAGAAATGTAAATTCTTTAACTGAAGCTATTAATGCTGGGGTAGATAAAGCAATAATAGGGACTAAAGCCATTGAAGATTTAAACTCATTAAAGGAATTTTATGCTATAGGCAATGGTAAAATTATTATAAGTATTGATTTTGGTAAAGATAATGTTGTTTTTAAAGAAGGATGGCTTTCAGGTTCCAGTTTGAATTTATTTGATTTCGGGAAAAAAATTAAAAATTCTGGTG
>JAMDEN010000093.1 GCA_023487035.1 Actinomycetota bacterium | reverse complement strand
GGAGTTAAAATATTTGCATAATATTTAATTGCCTCTTCATAAAGTTCATGTTCATCAACTAAATCATTAAACATTAATTCACTTGCAAAATGCTGTCCAAAAGCATCATTTGAAAATAAAATATTATCTCCTGTTAAATAACAAAACATACTATCAGGCCAATGCAGCATTCTTGCTTCAATGAAAATAAGTTCTTTCTTACCAAGGCTGATTTTATCACCAGTTTTTACAGGAATAAAATTCCAGTCTTTATGATAATGTCCTTTTAATGATTTAACTCCATTTTGAGTACAATAAATTGGCTTTTCAGGAATATAGTCCATTAAAGCTTTTAATGCACCACTATGATCCATTTCAGCATGATTTGCAATTATATAATCGATTTTATTTAAATCAATTTCATTAGAAAGTTTTTTAACAAATTCATTATCAAACGGGGTCCAGACTGTATCAATTATAGCTATTTTATCATCTTTTATAAGATATGAGTTATATGACGAACCCCTAAAAGTAGATAATTCCTCTCCATGAAATTTTCTTAACTCCCAATCTATTTTACCAACCCATGTAACACTATCATTTATTTTAAAACTCACTTTTAGCCCCCTTATATTAATATTTACAAAACTAAGTGATTTAAACTTAGTAATTTATATTGTGATGATTAATTTTTAAAAATTATAAAATTTAACCTATTATTAAATAATCTATTATTAAATATGATAATAACACAATTTAAAATTGAGATACAAAAATTAATTATTATTTAATCCATTCAAACTTTGTGTTTATGATTATTACATCCTGCCAGTAATTAAAACTAAAATTATTTTTATCATTTTTATTATTATAACTTATTAATAATAAAACAGGAGCTACAAATTTTATTACTTAAGCTGCAACTCCTGTTTTTATTATTAAACTGATATAAAATGTATTTTTTTATATTTTTTAAGTTATGCTACCTGCTCATCTTCTACTTTAAAAGCTTTTTCCACCATTTCCTTTGGCATTGGTTTTGTACATGCTGTAACAATAAGTGTTACAATAAATGCAAGAGGAAATGCTATAACTATAGGGTCCATATTACTCCATGGAGCTCCAAGTAAAGTAGTTTTTCCTGTTAAAAGTTTTACAAGGCCAATCATCTTAGAATTTGCTTCATGAACAAATAACATCCAAAATAAACTTGTTACTAACCCGACAAGCATTCCTGTAAAAGCCCCTGCCTTGTTTGCCCTTTTCCAGAATAAGCCGAGAATATACATTGGAAGAAATGTTGCAGCGCAAATACCAAAAAATAAAGATGTTGCTCTTGCAACAATACTTACTGGTAAAAATAAACCAAGCACAAAGCTTAAAATCACTCCTATCAAAACACCTGTTTTTGTAGAAGCTGCACCCTTTAATGATTTTTCTTCTTTATAATCTTCAGTATATCTTGTCTTACTGAATATATCTCTTCCAAAAGAAGTACCCAAAGCATGTAGTTGACCACTTATTGTAGACATAGCTGCAGCAAGTAAAGTTATCATGAAGAGATATACAAACCAGGAAGGCATTGCCATATTAATATAAACTGGAATAATTTTATCAACATTTCCTTTTTCAACAACTTGTACTGCAATTTTTCCGGTTTCATTAAAGAAATAAACATTTGAGAGAGCACCAACAACAAATGCAACACCTGTCATCATGAGTATAAATATGCCACCAATTAAAACTGCTCTGTTTAATTCTTTGTTGCTTTTAACCATCATAAATCTGACAGCAAGCTGAGGTTGCGCAAGTACCCCTATTCCAACTCCAAGTATTACAGCCGATACTAAGGTCCACCATATTGGAGAACCAAGAGCAGGCATCGTTGTCCATCCAAGCGCTCCACCCTTAATCAGGCTTTCAGGCATCTTTGGTGCTAAATCAGTTAATGCCTGATGAGCTTTTATAAAACCTCCTAATTTAGTATAAGTAAGTATTAATAAAGCAGTCATTCCACTAAGCATTATTGTACCTTGAAGAGTATCTGTATACATTACTCCCTTTATTCCACCGGCAAATACATAAGCTGCAATTATAACGGTAAATATAATAAGTGCCCATACATAATTTATTTTTAATGTTTCTTCAATAAATCTTGCTGCACCAATTAAAACAGCACCTGCATACATAGGCATGAAAATAAAAATTACAATACCGCCTATTCTTTGTATTGCTCTTGAATTAAATCTTTTTCCTAAAAGTTCGGGAAAAGTATGAGCTTCCAGGTTGTGCCCTATCATTCTTGTTTTTTTTCCAAAGAAGACAAAAGCTATAAATATTCCAAACAATATATTTAAAAAAGTAAGCCAAAGAAGCCCAAGCCCAAGGTTTGCAGCTTGACCTCCAAATCCTACAATCGCTGATGTGGAAATAAATGTTGCACCATAAGAAATAGCCATAACATAAGGGTGTGTCCGTCTGCCTGCAACCATAAAATCAGCAGCATTTCTGGTATTTCTCCATCCAAGATATCCAAGTAAAATTGTTGCAATTAGATAAGCAATTAATATTATGATAAAAACAGTAAGATTCAATTCATACTCCTTTCAAAGAAATAGTATATAATTTATTTATTTATTTTTATTCCACATGATTGCTCCATAAATTATGCAGCCTATTGTTACCAGAATGCTAAATAAATAAGCAAGAAAAACTGAAACCCCTGCAAAACCTAACATTAAATCCTCCTTAAAGTCTGGAAATTATTATAATCCTTTTTTACCGTTGAATAATTTAATTATTTTTGAGTTTAATAAAACTTAAATGTCAAGGGGACATATAATTTGACGTATCTCCTGACATATCATCCCCTTGACATGTCATTAAATAATGCTGCGCTTGTGGGAAGAAAATGAACAGCAAAAATACAATATTTTTCAAGACTAAGCAATATTATCACCACCTTAAATAGTATAATTGTTGCTAAAGTTACTAATATTATATACGTTATTAGTCGAAAAATGTAATAAAATGTTTTAGAATTTTTTTATTATTAATTAGTGGAATTTTAAATGTTTTTATTTAAAAAGTAATTTTTATTTAGTTTAAATAAATGTCAGCTTAACTTGAGCTAAATTAATAATAAAAAATTTTTATATAAATAATATTATAAAAAATTAAATTACCTTTTACTGATGTTGCATATAAAATTCTATTATGTTAAATTAAACTCAACAGGCGGCTTAAAATTTGAATGCACTTAAACACCTTATTTCTTACTATATAAAATCAATTTAGTAAGAAATAAAGGTGTTTTTTAAAATCATGTTTTTTATTTTAATTTGGTTTAAGTTAAGTTAAGTTAAGCAATTTAATGCTTTGAACTAAATGATTTTAATAATTAAATATCTTTATTAGAATTTGTGTTTTAAAAAATAAAATGCATATAAGAACTGTAAAATATGTAATAATTTTATTAATAATTTTAATTGCTTTGGTTGTTTTATCATCTGCAATAGGGTCTGCAAATCTTTCATTAAAACTTACTATTAAAACTTTGATTAGTGTAATTCCTGGAATAAGAAATTTAATAAATACCTCAAGCATTAATCCACAGGATTTTAAAGTTATTTTTGATATAAGACTCCCAAGAATACTTGTATCTATTCTTGCAGGTATTGCACTTTCAGGTTCAGGAGTAATATTTCAAGGAATTTTTAGAAATCCAATGGCTGATCCTTATATAATAGGTGTATCAGCAGGCGCTGCATTTGGAGCAACTATAGGATTGCTTTTTGCTGGAAATATTAAAATTATCAGCTTGTCAGCTACAAGTATTTTTGCATTTCTTGGGGCTATTGGTACAACTTTTTTAATTTATAATATTTCAAAAATTAAGGGTAAAATATCTGTTCTTACTTTATTACTTTCAGGAGTTGCTTTAAGTTCACTTTTATCTTCAATAATTTCTTTTATTATGATTTATCGAACCCATGATCTGGCAAAAATTTATTTCTGGATTATGGGAGGACTTGCTAATTCTTCATGGACAAATTTTTTAATTATTATGCCTGTTATTATAATTATTATGATTATTTCAGCTTTTTTTATGAGGGACTTAAATGTAATGTCACTTGGAGACGAGAGAGCGAACCAGCTTGGTGTCCAGACTGAAAAAATTAAACAGATTCTTTTAATTCTGGCATCTATTATGGCTGCAGCAGCTGTTTCAGTAAGTGGAATCATAGGCTTTATAGGCTTGATTACTCCACACATAATGAGAATTATAATAGGACCTGATCATAAAATTCTTTATCCCACAGCTTCTATTTCTGGTGGAATAGTTTTATTACTTTCTGATACAATTGCAAGAACTGTTTTATCTCCAAGAGAAATTCCTGTAGGAATAATTACTTCAATAATAGGAGTACCTTTTTTTATTTATTTACTTATTAAATCAAAAAGGCAGGTGTTTTAAAATTTATGGATTACCCTGCAATAAATGTAAAAAATGTGAGTTTTTCTTATAACAGCAATCCGGCTTTACAAAATTTGAATTTTACAATAGAAAGAAACAGCTTTGTTTCCATACTTGGACCAAACGGTGCAGGTAAAAGTACTCTTGTAAATTTATTAAGTAAGGTTATTTTGCCGGATAAAGGAGAAATTTTTATTGAGGGTAAAAACATTAAAGAACTGACGCACAATGAAATTGCAAAAAAAGTAGCAGTAGTTCCTCAAAATACAAGTCTTGGTTTTAATTTTAGTGTATATGAAACAATTCTTATGGGCAGGTATCCTTATTTAAGCAGATTTAAAGGAGAAAAACCTGAAGATTATAATATTGTTGATGAAATAATGGAGCTTACCCGCACTGATATTTTTAAAGATAAAAAATATAATGAGCTGTCCGGTGGAGAAAAGCAAAGAGTAGTAATTGCTCAAACTTTAGCGCAAGGCAGTCCGGTAATTATTTTAGATGAACCTACAAGTCATCTTGATATCAATTTTCAAATTGAATTTATGGAACTTTTTAATTCTTTATATAAGAAGCAAGGTAAGACAATAATTGGAATATTTCATGATATAAATTTAGCAATTCAGTATAGTGAAAAAATAATGTTTTTAAAAGAAGGCAGTATTTATTGTTATGGAAATGTCAAGGATGTTTTAAATAGAAAAAATATTATGTCTGTTTTTAAAAGTGATGTTTATATAGGTAAAAACCCGTTTACAGGAAAATTATATGTAAGTCCGAATTTTAATTTAAGATATAATTTTGGAAAAGAAAAAAATGAAAAAGAAATTAAAATTCATGTTATAGGAGGAGGTGGATCAGCTTCTCCGATACTTAATATGCTTAATAATTCAGGTTATATTGTTTCAACAGGAGTAATTAACAATCTTGATACAGATCTTTATACAGCAGAACAGCTTGGAATAACATTTGTTAATGAAGCACCTTTTTCACCAATAAGCAGAGAAGCACAAACAAGAAATGTTGAATTAATTAAAAATAGTGATGTTGTGATTCTTCCATGTATTGAATTCGGAAACGGTAATTTTTTAAATCTTATTGCTGTAGATGAAGCTATAAATTCTGGTAAAAAAGTAATTATCGTAGAATCAGCAGATATAAGTTTAAGAGATCATACAGGTGGTGATGCAGCTAAACTGTATGAAAAAATAAAAGTAAAAGGCGCATTTATTTTAAAGAGTAACGATGAAATTTTAAATGTATTGCAAAATGGAGAAAAAGGAAAATAAAAATTGGATAAAGTAAAAGTTTCAATCATAAAATGTAATAACTATGATAGGGATGTTCTTAATCCTGCATTGAATAATTGTTTAAAAAATCTTGGCAATTTTGAGGATATTATAAAAAAAGATTCTAAAATTTTAATAAAACCAAATTTATTATCTCCAAATGAACCTGAAAAAGCAGTTACAACACACCCATTATTTCTTGAAGCACTTATTAATAAAATAGTAAATTTAACAGGTAAACCTGAAAATATAACAGTTGCTGATAGTTGTGTGCCTGTTCTTCCTTTTACCAGAAAAGGTCTTCAAAAATTATATGAAAAAACAGGATTAATTGATTTGCCTGAAAAAACTGGTATTAAATTAAATTATGATAATAGTAGTAAAACAATATCAGTAAAAGATGGTGTTGCTGTAAAACAAATTGAAATTATAAACCCTGCTTATGAATCAGATATTATTATTAATGTTCCGAAATTTAAAACTCATAATCTTACCATAATGACTGGTGCTGTAAAAAATATGTTTGGAATTATACCTGG
>JAMDEN010000079.1 GCA_023487035.1 Actinomycetota bacterium | reverse complement strand
TAAATCAGGAAGATTCAAGTCATCTATACAAGTTTGAGGTAATTCTTCTATGAAGTTTTTCAGATCATATGAGAAATAACCTATAAAACCACCTTTAAAATCTGGAAATTTTTTAACTATATTTTCAGCTTGTTTTATATATTGTCCATTACTATTATCAAAAAATGATATTGATATTTTTTTACTTTTCTCTTTAAAATTAAAAATTACATTTTTACTTAAAATTTTTTCTAAAAAATCAAGCGGATTGCACTCCTCTTCAGAAATTTCTCCTGTATTAATATCTTTAAATATATTTTTGTTTCCTTTGCTTTGGATATCAAATACAGGCTCAAATCCGATGTATGAATATTTCGAATATTTATTTTCTTCAAGACTGCTGTCAAGAAAACAAAAATAGTCATTTTCCGATAAATTGTAATAAACTGTTTCTACTGAAAATTTTATATTTAATTTTATAACCAGAATATTCATTGTTATGTAACTTAATAAAAACAAGAAAGTGATTTTTCAAATCCCTTATAATAAATTTTTTCCAGATTATATACTCTTTTACTCTGGTTTATTTTAGCTTCAATAACTTAGAGTTTTTTGTAGAGCTTTTTTTACTTATTATATAATTATATAGCCTTTTCTTTTGTGGTATGACAAGAATTATTTTATATTTATTTTCAAGACTTTCTATTAGGTATCTGACATGGTAAGATCCATCAGCTGATGCTGCTTTAAATTAAAAAAATAACAAAGCAAAAGCGATTCGATTTTCTACTCTGAAATAAATATTTAAAATTACTTATATTTTTAATGAAATATCTTACCGGAAAGTGTAATTACCAGGACTGCGGTTTCTATTGAAACAACACTTATTAATTTTATCAGTATGTTCATTGACGGGCCTGCTGTGTCTTTTAACGGATCGCCAACAGTATCTCCAACAACAGAGGCAGCATGCTCTGGAGTTCCACTTCTTCCTTCCTCTTCAATTTTTTTCTTGGCATTATCCATTGCTCCTCCTGAATTTGCCATAAATATAGCTTGGGCAAAGCCGGAAAGTAAAGTACCAATTATAAGTGCAACAACACCCCCAGGACCAAGTAATAATCCAACAATTACCGGGATTAGAAAAACAAGTATTCCAGGTAAAATAATTCCTTTTTGCGCTGCTTTAGTAACAATTGTTATAAATGCTTTTGGATCACCTTTAGACTTTCCTGCAATTACGTCTTTTATTTGTTTTCTTGCCTCTATTACTACTTTATTTGCAGCTCTTCCTACTGCACCAATTAATAAAGAAGTAAATAAATATGGCATTATTACTCCTATAAATAAGCCTGCCAGTATTTTCGGATCCTTCATAAAATCTATTATTAGTTTAATGTTTAATGTCTCTATCTTTGAAAAATATGCCTGCCCAAGTGCAATTGCAGTAATAGCAGCACTTCCTATTAAAATACCTTTGCCAATTGCAGCAGTTGTATTCCCTACAGCATCAAGCTTATCAGTAGTTTTTCTAACTTCCGGACCTAATTCTGCCATTTCAGCTATTCCACCTGAATTATCTGCAATAGGTCCATAGACATCTATTGCAATTACAAATGGAGAAACTGATAACATAGCAACAGCAGAAATAGCAACACTGTATAAACCTATTCTTAAATCTGAAGAACCTCCTGCAATATAAAAACTGAAAATCATTGCACCAATTACTGTAAGTGCAGGTAAAATAGTACTTTCCATCCCATAAGCAAGACCATTTACAACTAAAGTACCCGGGCCGCTATTTGCACTTTCTGCGATATTTCTTGTGGGTCTGTATTTTGAATCAGTATAAATTAAAGTAAATAATCCAATTAAAAATCCGGCAAATATACCGCCTATACAAGAATAAAATATTCTTATATTTTCAATACCCATTACAAATCTTGTAGTGAAAAATGTTAAGATTATTATTATAACACTTGTAATAAGCAGCCCTGAGAGAGTTGTTGTAGTTAATAAACTAACTGAAGCATTCTGTTTATATCTTCTTACAATTATTTTTATAAAAAACATAGCTGTTATTGATGCAATAACTCCAGTAGTTGAAATAAGGATTGGAAGTAAAATACTATTTATTATTAATGTTGAACCTTTAAAAGCAAGAAATCCTAAAAATTCTGCAGAAATAATGGCTCCTACCCATGATTCCAAAGAATCTGCCATCATTCCGCCAACATCACCAACATTATCACCAACATTATCAGCAATAGTCGCTGGATTTCTGTAATCATCTTCTCTTAAACCCGATTCTACTTTTCCAACATAATCTGCACCCATATCTGCTGCTTTAGTAAAAATTCCACCCCCGGTTCGCATGAAAAAAGCTGCAAAACTTGCACCTATAGTAAATGTTACAAGTATATTTACAACATTGTCCAGGTTTGAAATTAAATCTGATGTTCCTCTTCCATACCACCAGTATAAAATATTAAACCAGAATGAAGTATCAAATAGTGCAACAACTCCAAGCAAAAGTCCTGTTGCGGATGCAGCAGTAAATGCTATATTCATTGCCTCACCAAGACCTTTATCTTTAGCAGCTTGAGTTACTTTCGAATTTGTCTTTGTAGATATCCACATTCCGATATATCCAATTAAAAGACTGAATCCGCCACCAGTTGCAAATGCAAGTAAAGAAGCATATTGAAGAAATTTAAATTTAACCATTGCAAATAGTAAAACTTCAATCACAATAAAAAATAACAACATTATTTTTGCCTGTTGTGTTAAATATGCTCTACTACCAAGAAATATGGCATCTGAGATTTCCTGCATTCTTTTATTTCCCCTGCTTTTTTTACCAATCATCAGGATAAAAATAACCGACATAATCAACGCAAGGACAGATCCCATAAATGGCACTATTCTTAAAATAATTGAACTGGTCAAGATACTTCCCCTTTTTTAGTAATTTTTTTTAATTTATTTTAGTAATAATATTTTTTAACTAAAAAATATTATTACTAAATATTTTTTGAAATTTAAAAAGTAAATTTTAAAAAGGTTTTAAATAATGTCTTGAATTAAATTTCTTACATCTTAATGATTTTTTAAAAAATATTCAAATAAAAAAATTTTTATATTTTAAAATTAATACTAAAATTATTTAAATCTTAAAATTACTTATTATCAACAAAAAGAGAACCACGGATAAGTGAGGTGATTACTGCAACTACTGCAAGTAAGCCTCCAATAATAAAAGTAAATTTCATTGCACCAGTAAATACCTGATTATTTAAATCAATTCCACTTATTCCCTTCAATGAAAGAACTTTATTTAAATAATTCTGTCTGTAAGTAAAAAGAGTTCCTGATAATGCAACTCCAAAAACCATGCCCATATTTCTCATAGTAGCAAGCATCGAAGAAGCTGTGCCTCTTCTATCAACTGGAACTGCTCCCATTATCGCGCTATTATTAGGAGTCTGAAACATTCCAATCCCAAAACCGATAATAGCTGCATATAAAATTATTAATATAATACTGGAACTTTCATTTAGTGTGCTTAACATAAACAGCCCGGCGGATATTAAAATCATTCCTGCTGAGCTAATATAACGTGTGTCAAAACGATCTGATAAATAGCCTGAAAGGGGTGTCACTATCATTACTACAAGCGGATTTGCTATTAAAATTAATCCTGCCTCTGAAGCTGGCATATTTCGAAGTTGAATAAGGTAAAATGGTACAATTAATGTGACTGTAAATTGTGCCATAAAATTTAATAATAAAGACAAATTACCCATGGAAAATAATCTGTTTTTAAATAGTGAGAAATCAAGTATAGGATGTTTGATTTTATTTTCAATAATAATAAACAGGACCATTAAAATAATGCCGGTAAAAAAGCAACTTAAAAGAAGAGGGTTTTTAAATCCCCATTTATCTATCATGCTGACTGGAAATATAATTGCTGAAATAGATAAAAATAATAATATAGCTCCAGCATAATCAAAAGTTTTAGTAGTTTTATTATCTTTTTGAGGAAGAACTTTTAATGCCCAAATAAAAGCTGCTATCCCGATAGGTATGTTAATATAAAAAATACTTCTCCATCCAAAATAAGTAGTTAATAACCCTCCAAGCACAGGTCCGATTGATAAGGCTACTGATACAGAAATTGCTATTACTCCAAGAGATTTTCCTCTATTTTTTGGATGAGTATTAATTGTTATAATTGCAGGTCCCATTGACATAAGCATGCCCGCACCTATTGCCTGAAAAGCTCTAAATATTATCAAAAGAATTATATTTGGAGATAATGCACAAAGTAATGAACCGGCAGTAAAAATAGCAAATCCAATTATATAAACTTTCTTATGCCCATATAAATCACCTAATCTGCCAAACATTAATAATAAGCTACTTATTACTATAAGATATGATAAAACCACCCACTCAACCATTATAAGGCTTATGTTAAAATAGCTGCTTATGTTTGGAAGAGAAATATTAACAATGCTGCTATCAAGAGCACTCATAAATGTACCAACTGAAACTACCATAATTATCTGTGCTAATCTGCTTTTTTTTGGCTCATCATTAACTTTTATCTTTTCCATAGTTGTAAATTATAATATAATTTGAATTCTATAAAAAATCATTGACAATAAAAAATTATATGATAATAAATAATTAATTCTTAGAAAAGAAGGCAACTATTAGAATTAACAGAAATTTCAAACGAAAGAATGAAAAGTATGTTGGTTTCGAAATAGACCCGAGAAAAGTTCTAAGAAGGCGCCCCGAGATGTTAAGTAACCTAAGGTCATAAGACTAAGGCTATGGTGAAAGATAACTTGGGGTTTTTGTATTTATATAATCTTAATTGTTGTATAAAAAAACAAACAGCAACAGTGCTTCTAGAAGGAATAATTCTTTTGTTTTTATATTATATAGACTTGATTTTTAAAAATATTTGTTTCATCGTTACATCAGCAAGGAAATTATTTTAAATTCTAATATTATTTCATTTTATTATATTACTTATTTATTTCGCGTCGTTTTCGTTTTTCGTCAGCTTCATCAATTACTATTTTTCTTATTCTTACAGACTTTGGAGTTACTTCAACAAGTTCGCTTTCATCAATATATTCCAAGGCATCGTCTAATTCCATAGTTCTTGGAACATTAAAATGCTCTGCACTACCTTCCCCTTTAGAACGCATGTTAGAAAGTGCTTTTTCTTTACATACATTAACCCATATATCATTACTTCGTGAATTTTGCCCAACAACCTGTCCTTTATATACATTAATCCCAGGCCCATAAAATAATTCTCCCCTATCCTGGACATTAGTTAAGCCATACAATCTGGTTATCCCGGTTTCAGTTGCTACAAGTGAACCTCTATCCCTTTCTTTCCATTCACGTTTTTCTTTCATGTATTTATAAAACACAGTATTCATAATACCCATACCCCTCGTATCAGTCATAAAATCTCTTCTATAACCAAACAATCCACGGGTTGGAACAATAAATTCCAGATGCACAATACCATCTTTTATCTCCATTTTCTTCATGACCCCATATCTGCTACCAAGTTTCTGTATAACTGCTCCTGAAAATTCTTCAGGAACTTCAATAAATACTTCTTCATAAGGTATCATCTTTTTACCATTAATTTCTTTAATAATAACCTGCGGTTGAGATACTTCAAATTCATAACCTTCACGACGAAGTCTTTCTATAAATATAGCTAAATGAAGTTCACCACGCCCCGATACTACCCAGCTGCCGTTTGTATTATCTTCAACTTTTAGCGCTACATCATTTTCCAGCTCTTTATATAATCTTTCCCTGATTTGCCTGGAAGTTGTGTACTGACCTTCTCTACCCGCAAAAGGTGAGGTATTTACCATAAAAGTCATTTTAACAGTTGGCTCTTCTATTTGAAGTAAGGGCAAAGCTACAGGATGGTTAATATCTGCAACTGTTTCCCCTATCATAATTTCAGGGATTCCGGCAATTGCTATTATCTCTCCAGCTTGCGCCTCTTTAACTTCTATTTGAGTTAATCCCTGAAAAGTATTAAGTGAAGTAATCCTATATTTTTTCATCTGTCCCTTACGATTTATAAGCATTACTTCCTGATTTGCTTTAATTCTACCATTATAAATTCTTCCTCTTGCAATTCTGCCTTTATAATTATCCCAATTTATTGAAGTTACAAGCATTTGTAATGGCAGATTTAGATCTCCATCAGGTTTTTGGATATAACTGATAATTTCATCAAATAAAGGAGTTATATCTTTCATATGTTTAAGATCTGGAATCCGCCCGGCTTTTCCAAATTTTGATGAAGCATAAATAACAGGAAAATTAGCTGTATCCTCATCTGCCCCTAAATCAATAAATAAATCAAAAGTCTTATTTAATGCAG
>JAMDEN010000018.1 GCA_023487035.1 Actinomycetota bacterium | reverse complement strand
TTCCAGGTATGATAACAGGATGGACATGACGTAATTAAATATTTTGCATGAGTTTTATTAATTTTTTCTATATTATGTTTTGCAAGCTCTTTAAAATCTTCCTTAAAACCCGAAGTTAATAATGGAAATCCACAACACCACTCTTCATCTCCAAGAAGTCCAAAATCAACATTTGCTAACTTTAGAATTTGTACAACTGATCTAGGTATTTTAAAAACTCTAGGAGAGAATGAAGAAACACATCCAACGAAATAAATAACTTCTGCTTGTTTTTTAATATATTTATCATCAGGTAAATCAGAAATCTGGTTAATCCAATTAGTTCTTCCTTCATTTGTATCAAAAGATATATTATGACCTTCTAATAATCTCTCCCTTAATAAATTAAGAATTTCAGGATATTTTCCCTCTTCTACCAAAATCTCTCTCAGTTTTAACCATATATCCTGAAGTTTTATATTAACATAACATTCCTGCTCACACCTTGAACACATAGTGCATTCATAAGCTGCCTTTGAAATTTTTTCAATATCTTCTTCGCTTATATTTTTTCTTCTAAAAATCGTATTGAAAATTCCATATTCAACATTTACCATTTTTTTTAAAGATTCTATCTTATTTTTTGGTGATATAGAAACATCACCGCTTCCAGCATAGGCAGAGCAAAGATCTAAACAATTCCCGCATCTAGTACATGCATCAATTTCGGCTAATTGTTTTACAGTGAATTTATTTAATTTCATTTTACTTTAAGATATTCTTAATATTAAGTTCTGACAAAGATTTATTATCCAGTCTTTTATTTTTTATTTATAAATGCAACAATTGGTGCAAAAACCATATGTGAATATTTACTATATGGTATATATGCTACAAAAATAAATAGCAAAACCATACTAACGTATAAAAATACATTACTAATAATATCCCAGTTAATCCTTATAAGTGAAAATAATAAGGAAATAATAAATCCTATAGGCATGAATAAAGCTCTTTCAGTAGGAATATTATTATTTAAAATAAAACTAGCTTCATATAAAAAACTAAATAAAACTATTATAATAATGAAAATACCAGGTGATTTATCCTTCAATTCAACGGATTTTTTCTTATTTTTAAAAATAAAAAATCTAAGAAGTGCTAATAATACACCAAAAACAATAATTAATTTCGATATATCCATAAGAATTCCTATAAAAAACCATGATATATTATAAATAGGAAAACCTCCAGGAACTATAGCAATAACAATTAAAAAAATTATTGTTGAAATTAAAAAAATTGAAAAACCCCAGAACATAAATATATGAATAAACCATTTTAATTTACTGCTTTTAAATAAATTGACATGAATTACGCTATTTTTAAAAAAAGATTTTAAGATATAAAAAAAATCTTTACTAAAAAGCTTTTTTAAAAATAAGCTTAAATATCTAAAAAATTGAATCCACTTAGATCTAGTAATTACTTTTTCATTATATTCTGTACTATCTGATCCACCTAACCAGATTGAGATCCTATAAAAAAAACCAAATAAAAATATTAAAATAAAAAATCCAAAAATAATCCAAAAATATAGACTAAACATTTTTATTAAATCACTTTATATAATTAATAAATTAAAACACATTTTATTTGTTAAATAATACTACCATATTTATTTTTTTTTGAAAATAAATTTACAATTATGAACAGTATTATTAACATTAATTAATAAATAAAATTTATTATAAATATATAAAAAAATTCTGGATTTAAAATAACTAAAATAATTTTAGTTATGTTTCATATTTTATGTTTTAATTATAATCTAAAAAATAAATTAAGTACGAAGCCAAGAAAGGGATTTATATGAAACTAAGTTTAGATACAATAGGTTATGGAAGTTATTTTACAAGGAATTACAAGCATCTATCCCCAGAAAAATCTATCAAAAGAGTTTCAAAATTTGGTTATGATGCAGTCTGTATTTTTACTCATAAGCTCCTAGGTTTCCCAATAGATTTTGATTCAGATAGAAGAAAAAAAAATTAAAGATTTGTATAATGAATTAGGTCTTGAAATTGGTGCTATTGTTTGCTGTAATAATTTTATAGATTCAAACTCGCCCAGAGATAACAGGACATAATAATGAAACTTTCGAGATGATTGAAGAAATTGATATTGATAGTTTAAAAGTTGGTCTTAACTTGCCATTAATGAAGTCTTATAAACCAGAAGATATAGTTAAAACTGTAAAAAATGAGTAAATTTATGATTTATTCTCATACAATTTCAATAGCAAATTATTCAACTATAGGAGGAGTTTCTTATTCATGATGGAAAGAAGTAAATTCTAGTTCTTAAGAAGATTCTTTACAATTGGAAACATTTATTTCTTCATTAAAAAAATTTTATATGATGGACTTTTATCAAATAAACAATGCTTTCCATCAGTTATTAAAGGCCATAAACTTGGGACTTTAGAAACAGTTAATAAAAATTATGTAGACGCTAGAAATTATTTTAGAAAATTATTAAAAATATGATTGTTATACAGGTAAAAATAAATTTGAATATATTAATTACAATTAAATAAGTTTATTTTTGCTATATTTTTAGAATCAACTTAAATAGATTTTTACAAAATTATATAAAAGTGACATCATAAGCACGATGTGAAATTTGAAATATTATCGCAACATTGTATAATTTGATAATTTTAAAATTTAAAAAGAAAATAAAAAATAAAAATAAATATATGCCTTTCTATAAGATGTCTTGGAGATAATATAATAAAATTGCCTTATTAATCCTGACATACTATAATCTTACTATCCTTTACAAGATATTTCTCACAATATTTTAAATCTATATCCTTTAAATAATCAAAATTTGCAGCTGTTATGAAGGTTTGAAAATTATTTCCTATTAGCTTAAGCAGCAAATGCTTTCTTTCAAGATCAAGCTCGGATAAAACATCATCTAAAAGTAACATTGGTTTTTCATTAATACTTTCCGCCAGTAAGTCAAATTCGGCCAGTTTTAAACATATTGCTGCAATTCTTTGCTGCCCTTGAGAACCAAAATTTCTTATATCACAGCCATCTAAGAATATCACGAGGTCATCTCTGTGAGGTCCGATAGTTGTTGTTTTTACTGAAACATCTTTTTTAAAATAATAATCCAGTTTCTCTTCAAAAACCTTGTCAACTTCAACTTCATCAAACTGCATAGAAAAATTACCTGGATTATTATTCAAATTGTCTAAATTATTTTTATTATTCAGTTTTTTATTATTTATGTATAAATCATTACTATCTTCACTTTTATCGAAGTTTTTAATAGTTTCACCATGATTACTTTCCAGCTCATTCTTAACAGAAGTATCTCCAATATATTCATTATCTCCATTATCATATTCATAATTTTTCTGCTTCAAAAAGTAACTACTCTGCATATTCGGGTCTTTTTCAAAATTTCCATTAAAAAAACTCTCATCTGATGATTGAAGTCTTTCCCAGCTAAACATATATTTAATGTCAAAATTTCTTTTGTTAAAAAAATAGTTCATATATTTTATAAACACTGGTTTTATTAATTTTATTAAAGCAAGCCTTTTCTTAATTATAAGGCTGCCGGTTTCTATAAGTTTTTCATTCCAGATTTCAATTGTATTGTTTGAATTTGATATATTAAATCCGGAAATGCTCTTAAGCAGACTGTTTCTCTGATTTAAAATTTTTTGATATCTCAGCCTTAATTTTAAAAAATTACTATCTGTTTTTTCAATAATATCATCAATAAAATTTCTACGATAAAAAGGGGATGATTTTATTATTCTTAAATCGTCAGGAGAAAAGATTACAGTTGCCAGACTTGAGGTAAAAATAGATTTATTTTTAACAAAAGCTTTATTAAATTTGATTTTAAGGCTGCCATCACTATTTAACTGAATTTCAATTAACTTATCCTCTCCACCAGATTCAATAAGCCCTCTTATAATACAATAATCACTATTATGATTAATTAAATCATTCTGGGTTGTAAGGCGATGAGATTTACCATTTGCCAGATAAAAAACTGACTCCAGAAGATTTGTTTTACCTGTACCATTTTCGCCCAGAAATAATATTAACCCGCATTTTAAATCAAGATTAATATTTATGTAATTTCTGAAGTTTTTAAGTTCCAGATGTTTTAAAAACATTATTATTACAGGATATTATTGTTATTATTATATCTTAGAGTGTTCAACAACTACTTCTCCAATTTTATGCCTGCCGTTAAAAAAATTTAAAATAGTTTCACATTTTATTTTTAAAAGAAAAAATATATTTTTATTTTCCTCAAGAAGTGATTCGAAGTTCCCTTGACCTTTTGATATTATTAAATCTGAACTTTCATAAGCTTTTCTAAATTCTTTTGAGCATTTTGGCAAATAAGCCCCGGGTAAATCAACTCCAGTAGTTATTACTTTTACAACCTTATCCATCCCCACCATAACTGCATCTTCAATTGTCGAATCATTTAAAGAAGGCCCTCCCCTAACAACATAGGTGATTTTATCCTTATCATTTTTATTATCCTTTAAAATTGTATCTTTTAAAATTTCTATAAAAATTTTATCAAATACAATTTCACCTGCATTATCACCTATAAATAAAATTTTATTTGCACCTGAAATATTTTGCTTTAAAAGATCTACATTTTTTAAGTTTATTTTTTGTGTTAAAGATTTTTTTACTGCATCTTCAAGGAATTCTTCACTTAAGATGCCTCCCTGCATAACATCAAGTGCATTTCCCGAAAGTGATATTCTAAGTCCAACTTCAAATATTTCATCTATGCTATTAGGTTTATATGCTATCTTTTTTAAATCAGGAACAATATTTAAGCAAATTTTATTAAATTGTTCTTTAAAGTTTTTATAGGGATCATCTTTTGGGTTAATTTTTTTAACCCTTTCAAGCATATCATACAGTAAAGAAAAATGATCTTGGTACTCTTCAAAATTTGTGGCGATTTTTAAAACTTCTTTTAATGATTTTTGTATTATAAAATCATCAGTTGTTAATTTTTTTGCAATCGCAAGTGACTGCCTTATCTGACATGGAATACAATCCAGTTGAATTTTCAAATATAACCTGCTTTCATTTTCATTATTGCTAATTTTAATTTAATTATATTTATTTAATTTTTAATTATTTACCACTACAGTTATCATAATTATAACTTTATGTCCTTTTAATATTTTCAGAAAATATTCTTTTATTTATTTTATAAAAAGAAAATTGATTAAATGAAATATTCTGTTTGTCTGAAATTAACGACAATATTATTAATTATTTATCAATTATAATTCACAAAATTTATTTATTTGTATTTATTTGCAGTTATAATACTTATTTGCTAATTACCATAGCAAACTTTTTAAAATATTTAAAATTATCTGCAGCCAGAACAAGTAGAACAACTCCCCCCTGAGCAACTTCTTCCTGCTGAAGAATCTGACCCAGAACTATCATCTTTTGAAGAGGATCCACCCATTCTTATGGAATTAAAAACTCTAACCATGTCTTTACTTCCGCATACCTTGCATTTAATTTCTTCAGAATCATCGCTTTTTAAATAATATTCTGAAATAGCGTTACAATCATTACATTTATAATCTACAAATTTCATAATCAAAAACTCATAAAATTTCCTATTAAGTAAAAATAAAACATTTTAAATAGTTCCTGCTGAATAATTAATAAAAATTAAGTAATTTTTAAAATTTTAAGCTCATAATTTTAAAAAAGCTAAAATTATTTAAATTATTCAGCAGGAACTGATTATCCAATAAATCAATTAAGGTTCGAACAGGAACAACTTCCGTCTGAACAGCAGCTTCCTGGTGAAGATTCTGAGGATGAAAAATCATCAGACGAAGAAGAACCCCCTGAGCTTATAGGATTAAAAACTCGAATCATATTTTTGCTTCCACATATTTTACATTTAATTTCTTCAGAATCATCCCCTTTCAGATAGTATTCTGAAATAGCTCCGCAATCATCACACTTATAATCTACAAATTTCATAATTAACCCCTCCAATTTATTAAATTTAAAAAAATTTATATAAATATCCTGAAAAAATAATAGTATAACATATAATAAACTTTATTGTTTTTCAAGAATTAAATAAAATAAGAGTTTTAGAGCCTGTCTTATATTTTTTAAAATTATATTAAAATTATAACGATGCAAAATATTTGATATTATTTTTATTATGATATGGGATATCTGATATTAAATATTATTTTTATAATCTTATTAAATATCTGTTAATATGATTTCAAAAAAATATAAAGTTAAAGCACCGGGAAGTTGCGGCGAACTTATTCAGGGAATGATATATGGAAAGAATTTTCATGTTACATGTCCTGTAAATTTATTTTCTGAAATAACTGTAAGTATTTTTAAAAATTCAGATAATATCTG
>JAMDEN010000102.1 GCA_023487035.1 Actinomycetota bacterium | reverse complement strand
TGACTTTATTTTATTCTAATGTGTATTTATTTGTTCTTTTTTAAAGGACTGAATAATATTTATAAACTTTCTACACTCCTTTTCAACATCTGGTTTTGTAATAATTGCAGAAATTATAGCAATAGATTTTGCTCCCACATTTAAGACACTTTCTATATTGTTTTCATTTATGCCCCCAATTGCTACAAATGGAATTTTTATTTCGCTTCTTATTTCTTTAATAAGTTCTAACCCACCAGGTAAACCAGCATCAGGTTTAGTATTAGTCTTAAAAATAGGGCTTACTCCAATATAATCTGCTTTTATTTCCTCGGCATATTTTGCCTCTTTTAAATTATGAACAGTCAGACCAATAATTTTATCTTTTCCAAGCAATTTTCGTGCTATATGATAAGGTATATCATCATTTCCAAGATGAACTCCATCAGCATCTACAGCTAAGGCTACATCTATTGAATCATTTATAATAAACAAAACATCATTTAACTTGCATTGCTTACAAATAATTTTAATTTTGTTTGCTTCTTTTATCATTTCTCGAGTGGATCTGTTTTTTTCTCTATATTGAATTATTTTAACTCCAGCCTTAACAGCAGATTTAACATCTTCAATTACTCCTTTTTTAGTTAAAGAAGAATCAGTAATAAAATATAAATCTATATTATTTAATAATTCTTTTTTATTTTTATATATTGCAATATCCATTTTTACTATGTATTTTTATTAACAATTTTATTAATAATCAAACCTTATTAATAATCAAACCATAATATTCACACATATTTATCTTTATTATTTTATTCTTTATTTTTTATTTTTTATTTTTATTTATGATAATTTTTAATAACTTTTTAACTAATTTTATAAATTTTATTTAATTTACTGACTAATTCTGAATCAAGATTAAATATTGCATCAAAAAAATTATTCTTATATGAGCCTGGTCCTTTTGAATTTTCTGCAGCTAATTCCCCTGCAATTCCAAAACATGACAAAGCAACAGCAGATGCAAGAGCATAGTCTTTCTCTACAGATAAAAAAACTCCTATCAGTGAAGTAGCCATACAACCTGTTCCTACAAATTTTCCAAGCATATCATGACCATTTTTGCATACGTAAGTATCTTTACCATTTGAAATAATATCTTCTTTCCCGGTAATAACTACAGTAACCTCTTCAGCATCAGCTAATTTTTTTGCTATCTCAATTAAATCTCCTTTTACCGAAATCGATTCAACTCCTTTTGTTTCTGATTCAACTCCTGCTATTGTTGCAATCTCAGATGAATTTCCTTTAAGTACTGAAATCTTTACATTTTTTAAAATTTCCTTAGCTTTCATTGTCCTGAATTTTGTTGCACCTGCACCAACAACATCTAAAATGATTGGGATGCCTTTTTTATTTGCGGCATGACCGGCAAGAAGCATAGATCTTACTAAATCAGTTGTTAAAGTACCAATATTTAGAACAAGAGCATCAGAAATTGAAACCATTTGTTCTACTTCTTCTTCTGCATGAGCCATAACAGGCAAAGCTCCTATAGATCTTGTAATATTTGCACAATCATATATTGTTACCCAATTTGTTATATGATGAACTAATGGTTTTTTATCTTTAATTTTTTTTAAATATTCTGAAATATTATTTATAATTTTTTCCATAATTCTCCTATCTATCGTGTTAATGTTTTAATTTTTATTAATTTTTAAAAAATAATTTTTTTATAATTTAAAATAATAAAATTCTGATTTATAAAAATTAATTTCTTGTAAATAATTAAAAATTAAATAAAAATACTAAATCAAAAAAGTTTTAATCCTTACAAAGTTAAATTTAGCAATAAAAAAAACTACCGACCAGATAATGGCGGTAGTTTTTACAAATATTATTTAAAATTTTAAATATTTGCTTTCCTACGCTAGTATTACCTAGGTCAGGTTCAAAGGGTCGACTTTCAAAAGCCTCTCAGCCTAAAATGGCACCCCCAGCTAAAACTGTCAAAATTACAAAAACAAAAAAATAAATAAAATATATCAGGAAAACATAAAAAAAATAAATAAATAAAAATTTAAAATTTAATTTATAATATCACATGATTAAAAAATTATCAAAAACCATAAAAAATACTACTGCTTATTCTTTTTTATTTATTAAATTTTTTATTTACTAAAAGTTGCAGGTTTCTTGGTAAAATTTCATATTGTTTATCCATACTTAAATCGGCAAGTTTTATTTTGACAGATTCAGGAAGATTCTTAAACTCGGTATTTTTAAGAATCAGTTCGGTCTCGGCTTCAGAAAAACCTGCACATTCATTTATATTTTTTAGCAATTTAGCATTCATCGGACAGACTTCCTGGCAGCACATACATCCGATAATAGTATCCTGCCAATTCATCAAAACCCACTCGGGAAGTTCAAACTCATTCTCATTAAAATAAGTGATGCATCTTTGGGGATTTATTAAAAAACTATCCTCGGGAATAGCTTTTGTCGGACAGTTATTAGTGCATCTGATACAATTTTTACATGATTCTGCCAGTGACATTTCAGAAAGCGGCTTTTCTTCAACAGGTAAATCTGACAGATAAATTATTGGTGTATTAAAGCTTCCCATCCCATCAACATAACATAGATTGTTTTTCCCGTACTTGCCTAACCCTGATAGTACTGTTGTAAGCTTTTCAGGCAATGGAAAGTTCTTTATGCAGTAACCATAATTTGAGAGTATTTTATTTAACAGGTTTTCAATATTTACTTCTTCATCTTTATGAATATAAGTTGGTGGTATTACCGTTCTAATATCAGCTCCATTATAAGAGAAGTAAAGCTCTGTTATTTGCTGTGGGTATACAGTAACAATAATTGATTTTGCATCAGGAAATACTTTCCTGTAATCTTTTTGAAATATCTTGAAATAAATATCATAAAATTCTTGACTATAAGTTCGGGAATTTATTATCTCTGTAAATATTTTTTGTATCTTTGTTAGATTAGATATTGAGATTAGAGTTGTTTTCACACCAATATTTAAAAGATTTGCAGATATTTGCCTGTATATTTTTTCACTCATTTATTTTTAAATATAACGGTTTTATTATTTTTAATATAATCTTAACTAACAACATGAGTTTAATTGTAATTATTTACAATTAATCAATACTTCATATCAGTAGATATTTTTACCAGAATTTTTTTCTTTTGCATTTATCATACTAAAGATAGCATATACTATAAAGACCAATAAAGTGCTGTGTAAAACTATCTGTGGCCAAAAATGCTACTATAACAGTGTGATTTCGAACTTATTTTTTAATAGAATTAAAATACATAGTAGAGTTATTTATTAATGAGATAAAATAATTCAAAAATCATTAAAACTCGTTATAAATTTTTTAAGCGTTCAATTTCCTTTTTTATTTCTTCTATAATTTCAGGATTATGAATTTTTTTATTTTTGTTTTCAGTTATTGAAATAATATAAAAAACTTTACCACCAAATTTTGCAGTAAATTTCTCATGAGTTCTTTTCTGTTGTTCTCTTTCATTAATTATTTGAGTAATATATTCATATCCAGCAGGTTTTATTTGAAGTCCAATATACTTATCTTTAATTTTTATAAAATAATCAACATTATAACCCCTATCCCATTCATCAGGCGCTGGTTCAATTTTTACTCCAAGGATGTTTCTGAGTTGGTTATAAATTGTTTGTATTTCTGATTGATAACCATCATAAGTCCTATTTATAACTAAATTATAAATAAAATTTATGCAATCTTCTTCAGTTATATCTTCGATTTCAGCTTTGCAAACGTCAGTGACTTTAATAAATAAAATTTTTCCTAATTGTTCTAAATATTTTTTTGGATAAACTTTGCACAAATAATAATCTTCCCATTCCTGAAGGGTTTTAGGTTCACATTTTCTTATTAATTCCGCAACAGGACCAACTTTATTTTTTTTAGTTAGCCCCCACCTCATATTTGATTGATTTAAAATCCATTCTTTAGCCATATTAACTGATTAAGCTTAAAAATTTCATTTTATATTTATAATCATATTCTTCATCTACTTCAACAAGTTTATTCTTTATTAAGTGTGCATTTAAAAATGTTTTGTTTTTTAAATATAAGTAACATAACAGATTGTTTTCCTGGTCATATTTTATAGAATCAAATCTTAAAAAAACTTTCTGATTTTTTAGCTTTGATTGTAAAAAATTTATGGCCTCATTAATCTTTTGATTATTAATTTTTACCCCAATCAATCTTATAGTTAAATCATTATTTAACAATAATTTTTCCGGGTTAATAATTTCTTTTACAGAATAAAATTTTACATTTTCCTTTTTTGTTGAATCAATTTTTGATCCAAACTGCAATTTTCTTGGATCAATTTTACAATTGAACTTTATCGGATCTTTGAATATATATGGTAACTTTGAAATTTCTTCTTTATAATCAATATTACTTTGCTTATTTTCTATAAATTTAAAATCAAAGTCTCTAAATAAACTTTCCTTATCTACCCCAATTTTTTCTTTTATTATAGGTAAAAAATCCTTATTTATCTCATAACCTATCGAGTTTCTACCCAAGTTAATTGCAGCAAGTGTGGTTGTTCCGCTACCTAAAAATGGGTCTAGAATATAATCATTAACGAAACTGAACATTTTTATGAGTCTTTTTGGTAGTTCTTCAGGAAACATAGCTAAATGTTTATCCTGCTTGATTCCATTAAAATTCCAATGTCCAATAAAATATTGATTCCATTCCTCTCTTGACAGTCGTGATTTTTCCTTAATTTCCTTTGAAGGATTTGGTGCAATCCCTGGTTTCTTAAAAATCAATATGAATTCATAATCTAACTTTATAATTCCATTTCTTGGATATGGAAAACTACCCATTATTGTAGCACCACCAGTTGTATTCATGGTAGTAGACTTTTGCCAAATAATAGAACCCATATAATCAAAACCTATTGTTTCACAAAATTTTATTATTTCTGTTCTAATTGGAATAACCTTGTATCTACCATAATAAACAGATCGTGCAAATTGATCACCAATATTTATGCAAAGCCTGCAACCATCGCTTAAAACTCTAAAACATTCTTGCCATACTAAATTTAAATTATTTATATAATCTTCGTAGCTATCATTAAAGCCAATTTGTCCTGATGATCCGTAGTCTTTTAATTGCCAATAAGGAGGTGACGTTATAACAAGTTGAATTGACTTGTCATGAATTAATTCCATTTTTCTGGAATCGCCGATTATAATTTTATGATAAGTCTTCAATTTTTTTAAAAGTAATTATTTATGATAATTAAATCTTACAGTATTTTAACATAAAAACTTTTTTTTAAAAATATTATAATTAATAAATATTATAAATTAGTATATAATATACAATAATTACTAAAAATATTTTTTCTTAATCTGAAATAATCTCTTCTGTAATTACCTCTTATTTTTTTAATATCAAATAAACTCAAATCTTTAGTTAAATTTATTCCTGTATTCATTCAAGCAGTGTTTCCAGAGTCAGGTTATTGCTAAGGTTGTCAACAGGATATGCATACATCAGTATAGAGTTTGTGATAAATTGAATCAATATTGTTTCATCTTCACGATAAGAAAAAAGATCAATTTTTCTTTCACTGAATATAGATTAATATAATAAAAAAGATAAAAAAAGAAATTACATATCCCGGCTTTTGTAAGTGGATACATGAGATATTCTTTTTCATTGAAATAAATACAAAATCTATTACAGATTAAAAAAAATAAGCCCTTTTTAATTCCCGTTTAGAAATAGACTATTAAATGCTATAATATGATTCCAAAAAAGTAATTAAAAGAATTTTAAAGTCAAGATAATTTTTAAAAATATAAACTAAACTTATTATTGGAGTATAATATGAAAAAAAATATTTATGATTTCAAAGTTATAATTGAACCAGATGAATCGGGTGGATTTGTTATTAGCTGTCCTTCACTTCAAGGTTGTTATTCTCAAGGTGATACGATTGATGAAGCTTTAGAAAATATTAAAGAGGCAATTCTTCTTTGCTTAGAAGATTTAGAATCAAAAGGTGAGGAAGTTCCTGATCCTTCAAGATTATTAATCGGCAGTGTTCTTATTTCTAAATAAAAATGAAGCTACCCATAATTTCTGGAAAAGACACAATAAAAGCCTTTGAAAAAATCGGTTATAAAGTTGTAAGACAAAAGGGAAGTCATATTAGGCTTCGTGATGATAGCAACCCCTGCCATAAACCTATAACAATTCCAAATTATAAAGTTTTAAAAGCAGGTTTGCTAAGAAAGTTAATAAAAGACGCCAATTTATCAATTGAAGAATTCTTATTATTAGTCAAAGACTTGTAACCAGTCTGGCTGCCCTAAGTTATAAAATTTTGAACCTTTTTTGAAAGAAATGGTTAAGGTGCAGTAGCCATTAATAGGTTTCTTGTTTTATTATTCTTCATCCAGGTTAAAACTTTGTTGGCTAATTTTGCTTTTAATAAATTCTTCTATAATATCAACAAATTTTTTAGCTTCTGATAAATTATTTTC
>JAMDEN010000048.1 GCA_023487035.1 Actinomycetota bacterium | reverse complement strand
CCCTGGGCTGTATTCTCCTGTACAAAAATATTCAATCAGGCTATCTTCAAGAAGTAATATTCCATGAGCAAAACCTGATGGCACCCATATCCATTCCCCATTATCTTTATCTATACTTGGCTGCATTCTATAACCTACAATTTTTCCAAGATTTGGAGAATTTTTCCTGATATCCAGGGCAAAATCAATAAGATCACCTGTAATAGCTCTGACAAGTTTTCCCATATAAGGATTCCACTGAAAATGCAGCCCCCTAAAAGTGCCTTTATGTGAGAAGCTTTCGTTAGCTTGTAAAAATTCTTTCCCTTTTAGCGATTCTATTCCTGAATTTTCTATTAAGTCACTTTTTCTAAAAGTTTCTGTAAAATAACCTCGATGGTCTAAGAATCTTTTATAACCGATAACTATTACTTCAGGAATTGATAATTTTTTTATTTCTGTTATTTTCATTTAAAAATTTAGCAGTAATCTTTGTTTTTTTACAAATCTTTATCTTTTTAACAAAAAGTTAGTTTATATTATAAAAAATTTAATATCAACTTTTTTAAATAATTTTTTAAATAAAAATATTTATGTTATTTCGTACTAATCTGCATATCCTTAAATAAAACAGATAATTCTCTTGCATCATTACTTATATTTAATTCCTTAGGTTCAGTGCTATATTTATATTTAAAAACAATATCATTTACACCAGGCTTTAATTTATCTTTTGAAACTTTAAAAGAAAAAGAGCTAAGATAATCTGTTTGAGTGAAATCAAAATCACCAACTTTATAACCATTGACAAAAAACATTAACTTTTGCCTTTCCTTTTTATTATCCAAAGGCTTAGCTTTAATGACAAATTCATAATCGCTAATTAAGTCACCAACATTTAAAAACATAACAGATGTGTCTCCTACTGCCCAAGTTCCGTATCCTTTCTCAACATTACTGAAACCATAAATAAGATATTTCTGCGCACTTTCATTACTAAAATCAAAATTAACTGAATTTTTACCCTGCATTTTTATTATATTTTCATTTCGAGGATTAAAAACTTTTTCCAGGCTTATCCTCTGATTATCTGATGTTTTTGGAAAATAATATAATCTTGAAACGTCATCTTTGCCAATAAGAACCAGGTTTTGGCTGCATTTATCTAAAAGCTGCCTTATGGAAGGGTCAACATGATCTTTTGTATACAAGGATTTATTGGTAAGAACCCAAATATTTTTTTCAGTATTTTCATTTAAAATATTTATAAAAGCCATGAGACTTCTTAATACTTCAACTCCATAAGTATCATCTACAACTTTATTTCCTTCATTATGGTAAGGAGCCCATGAAACAAGATTACCCGTCCATAACCAGTAATTAACCTTCCCAGTATAAGGAGGAGAGTTATAAATATCTGTAGTTATTACAATATCATCAGGCTTCATATGCTCTGCTACATATTTTCCTCCTGTTGCTGCATCCCAATGTGTATCCCAGGAATTAGAAATAGAATACATAATATTAACTTTTTCATTGTGTTTTTTATACGCCAGTTTCCATGCCTCAGACAAATTTATTCCATTTGTTAGAAAAATTGAAAGGATTATAAAAACAATAGTTGTTGAAATAAAAAATCCCTTTATTTGTTTATTTTCTTGCTTATCTTCTTTTTTATCTTCGTGCTTATTTTTTATTAATTTTATTAAAAACTTACCAATTGTGCTTGAAACAAGATAAATAATATATGAAAAACATAAGATAAAAATTGGCATTAGAAAATAAATATAGCGTTGCTGACCATACATTTGGCCTAATGATAAGGAAACTGCAATAATTACAAAAGTAAAATAAATAAAAAATAAGTTAAAAGGCCATCTAACTACTCCCCATTTAACAATATTTTCATTTAAATAAAGGTCATTTGTATCAGATTTTTTCCTTATGGTAAGAAAAATTATAAAGATAATAAAAACAAATATCCCTGCAATAAAGACATAAAACATTTTTGGAAACATTATGTTGATTATCTTAAAATAAAAAGGATCGGGCAGTTTCAGATAAGCCATTATTAGTGCTTTTGTTCCTGTGCCTCTAACATAAAAACTACGCCCTACTTTCCAAAAGAAAACCTGGTTTATTACCTGCAGTATGTCAAGAAAAACAACTACTGCCATGGGAATAATTATCTCTTTTTTAAAAAATTTCCTGCCCTTTAGAAAAATCAAAGCTAAGAACAGAAAAATAAGCATAATTCCAACACCATGATCAAGTGGAGTTAAAACCATAAAGACTGCAGCCAGGATTCTGAAAGGTTTCCTATCTCTGACAAAACCAAGATAAAAAAACAAAAAAGATAGTGTAAAGAAAAACTGAAAGTCAGAATAATACCTCGCTTCTCTCGAAAACTGAATATACCAGGTAGAGAAAGTTATTATAGCAGCACTAAGAAATCCAACATATTTATTGGCAATTTCCTTGCCTGTAAAATATGCAATTATGGCTGTTCCAACACCTGAAAGCACACTGACAATTCTAAAGGAAAATTCTTTTGTCCCGAATATGAGCACGGGTAAAGCTTTAATATAATAATCAAATATCCCATGCCATAAAATATTACCTGAAGGCAGTTTCGGAAATCCATGTTTGAGAATGCTTATTGTACCAATAAAAGTATGCCCGTCATCACCCCAGAAGGAAAGATATCCAAGATTTCTTACTCTCAGTATAAAACCTGTTATAGAAAGTAATAAAAGGAAAATAAAAGTAAGAATATTGTTAACATCCTTGAAGTAATTCTTAATTTTATACATTTTCTTCAAGTCAAAATCTAAATGTTGATAAAATTTTTGCTATTATCTCATATCCATTTGAAAATTCAATAAGAATACCATAACTGTATAACAATTATAAAAGGTTTATGGAACTTTTAAATAATTAAAAGCACAATAATTTTCAGATTGAAAGATGATAAAAAATCGAAAATAATTTTATATTCAGCTATTAATTTCTCAAACGTTTATGAATTTGGCCTTTATTAACTTTTATAGTTGAATTATTGTTTACTAAAAAATAAAGAGTTACAATAAAAACAATTAAGATAAATATTTCTAAAGCTAATTTTATAATAAATTAATTATTCTGGTTGTAACTAAAACAATCAAGATAAAGGATTACAGTTTAATATTTGTAATTTCTTGTAACTATTTGCTTGTAATTGTTATTAATATTCTGTAATAAATTACAATGCTAATAATTTAAATTAATTATATTTTTTTAAAAAATTAAAAATGAAAAAAATCAAGTATCTTTTACGTCTCATTTTAATATATTTTACTTTTATCTTTAAAAAACAAACTGTAAGCTATCTTCCTGTAAAGCTATGGGTGGAAATATCCGCAAGATGCAACTTAAGATGCAGACTTTGTGTCAATAAAGACATGCCTGAAGATACAAAGGGAGATATGGATTTTGTCCTTTTTAAGAAGATTATTGATGAAGCCAAAGATTATGTATTTGATATAAATTTGTTTCATAGAGGAGAATCACTTATCAATCCCTATATTGTAGAAATGGTTGAATATGCTCGTAAAAATAAAATAAAAACACGACTTCACACAAATGGCACACTTCTTAATCCAGAGCTTTCGGAAAGATTAATAAAAGCAGGATTAAATTTTATTTCTTTTTCATTTGACGGTTATACTCCCAAAACTTATGAAAAAAACAGGATAGGGGCTACTTATGATGTGACACTGAATAATATTAAAGAATTTTTAAAAATAAAGAAAAGATTAAACTCCAGCATGCCCTTTACTCAATTACAGGTTATGGAATATGATGAAGATATCAGCCAAAAACAGTTTGCTATCTTAAAAGAATCTTTTTTAAAAAATTTTGAAGGACTTTCTCTAAATAAATTTGTAATAAGGACTCCTCATAATTGGGGCGGTTCACTTAAAATAACAGGTATAGGGATAAAAAATAAAAATACTAAAAGTTTTACGTCGTCCTGCACTTTCCCATGGTATGCCCTTACCATTTTTTTTGACGGCAAAGTTTATCCTTGTCCGCAGGATTTTTATGGTGAAATCCTGGTTGGTGATGTAAATAAAGATTCATTAAGGACAATATTTAACAATGAAATAATGAGAAGTCTTCGTAGAAGCTTTAGAAACTCTAAAACTGTTAGAGAGCATCCTTGTAGTAATTGCGATAGATGCCGAAGAAAGACTCTTTTAGGTATTCCTAAGGAATATATGGGTATGTTTTTAAAAGATAGTTTAAAAAAAGAATGAGACTTTAAAGAAAATTCTATTATTCACTTACTTATTTATTAATTAATTATTTATTTAATTATTTATTTATAAATTTATCAATTAATTTATTTATTATAGATTTACTTACTATGGTAAAAAATTAATTTAAGATAAAGTAAAAATTATTTTTAAGGAGTGGCTTTTGATATTTCTTCTTTATATAAGCGCATAACATCTTTAGTTAAAGGACCCGGGACATCTTTTTGTAATTTAAATAACTCAATACTTTTTACAGGCAAAATTTCTGCTATGGAATTTGTTATAAAAATTTCATCAGCTTCAGTAAAATCAGAAAATTTTAAATTTTTTTCATAAACCGGTATTTTATTTTTAGCACAAATTGATAATACTTTTTCTCTTGTTATCCCTAAAAGAATATTCTGGTTAGAGGAAGGAGTAAATATTTTATTATCTTTAACAAGAAAAATATTCGAAACTGCACCTTCTAAAATATAATCATCTTCAGATAAAAAAATTGCTTCATCAGCTTTTTGTAAAATTGCCTCATTTTTTGCATAAATATTTTCAAAATAATTAATCATCTTATGTCTGTAAAGAATATTGTCAGATAAAGGTCTTTTTATTGATGAAAAAATAAGATGTATCCCGTTTTTATACAATTCTTCTGAATAAGGATTAAGTTTTTGCGCTAAAATAATTACATTTTTTTCTTGTGCTGTGCTGAAATTAAATTTCGATTTATATTTTCCTCTTGAAATAATTATTTTTATATATGCATCTGAATGTTCAAGATGATTTAAACATAAAAGTTTTTTTATTGAAGATTTTATAATTAATTCAAGATCCGAGTAATCATTAAAAGGATATTTAAAAAAATCAAGAGAAGAAAAAAGTCTTTTTAAGTGTTTATCTAAAAGAAAAACAGTACCATTATAAGCTCTTAAAGTCTCAAAAAATCCATCACCATACATAAAGCCGCTATCTTCAATACTGATAAATGCTTGATCTTTTGGAATGAAACTGCCGTTTTTAAAAATATAATTCTTTAAATTTTCCATTATAATTTACAAATATTTAAATGAGATTTAATAGCTAAAATTTAAATTTAAATTTACATCTAAAATTAAGATAATTAATTAAGATAATATAATAATATCACTAATGATATTTTTAATAATTTTATAAATATTTTATTTTTTTATAATTTTAACTATTTTTTTATTAAATGGCTAAATTAATTATTTAATTTTAACAAATTATCACATTTAAAAAATCTTAAAGCTTCTTCTAAAGCTCTACCTTTTTGAAGGGTTTCTTCGTATTCTTCGTCAGGATTGGAATCTTCAACTATTCCACCACCTGTATTATAATAAAAATTCTTATTTTTTATTATAAAAGTTCTAATAGCTATATTTAAATCTGCCATACCATCAACACTTATATACCCTATTGATCCTGTATAAATACTTCTTGTATTTTTTTCCAGTTCATCGATTATCTGCATAGACCTGATTTTAGGAGCTCCCGTAATTGAACCGCCTGGAAAAACAGCTTTTAAAATTTTGGAAAAAGTTGTTCCGGTTTTTATTTTCCCTGTAACTGTTGAAACCAGATGAAAAACTCTTGCATATTTTTCAATTACCGCATGTTCTTTAACTTTGACACTGCCATATTTACAGAACTTACCTAAATCATTTCTTTCAAGATCAACTATCATATTAAGTTCAGCTTTATCCTTTAAACTATTATTTAATTCATTCTTAAAATGCTGGTCTTCCTTCTGGTTTTTCCCTCTCGGTCTTGTACCCTTAATAGGTCTTGTTTCTATATAATTTTTATTTATATATAAAAATCTTTCAGGAGATGTTGAAGCAATTTTTACTTCAGGAAAATTAAGATAAGCACAAAAAGGTGCCGAGTTAATTTTTCTTAAAATGAAATAAAAATCACGTCCATCAACTTGCAGCTTACTATGAAACCTGTGAGTAAAATTTACCTGATAAATATCCCCATTATGAATATATTTTTTTGCTTTTAGTAAATTAACTAAATACTTTCTTTTTGTAATATTTGAAGAAATATTTACCTGATTTATATTTTTTAAAATATATTTTTGAACAATTCTTTTTCTAATCTCATCTTCAGAAACAAATTTAATTTTTTGTGCTATTTTTAATTCAGCCGTATTAGCTATATTTTTTACAAATTCTATATTTTTTACATCATTAAATTTTTTTTTATAAAAATTTTCGTCTTCGTTATAAATATTAATATAATACCAGCATTTCTCCTTATGAGAATATGAAAGAACATTTTTAAAATAAATTAAATGTAAATCAGGAAGATTCAAGTCATCTATACAAGTTTGAGGTAATTCTTCTATGAAGTTTTTCAGATCATATGAGAAATAACCTATAAAACCACCTTTAAAATCTGGAAATTTTTTAACTATATTTTCA
>JAMDEN010000128.1 GCA_023487035.1 Actinomycetota bacterium | reverse complement strand
ATCTTAGAGCATTAAGTGATAATAATATAGCACGAAATGATGATTTTATAAAAATAAGAGATTTTAAAAAAAGAAGCGGAATTGTGCTTGCAAAAGAGTTACTTGAAAATAAAAATAAACCGCAGGCTATTTTTGTGGCAAATCTTGACCTGACTCTTGGAGTTCTTCTGACAATTAAAAATCTTGGACTTAAAATTCCGGATGATATAGCTGTTATCGGCTTTGATGATTCAGATTGGGCTCAAATTGTTGAGCCGCCGCTTACAACCATAAGTCAGCCGGTATATGATTTAGGTTCTACAGCAGCAGAAATGCTCATTAAAAATATTGAAAATAATAATTATGAAAAAGAAAAATTAATAGTCACATTAAACACAAGATTAATTGAAAGAGATTCTGTAAAAAAAATAAATAAATAGTATTGACAAAAATAATTTTTTTTAATATAAATGTAATCGTATACATTTGAATACGTTAACAAATGAAATTTTAAAGTATTTTTTATAATAATTAAGTTATAAAAAACTATGAAATTAAATTCTCAAAGAATATTAAACAGGTCATTACCGAAAATAGGAATAAGACCAACCATAGATGGCAGAAGAAGGGGAGTAAGAGAATCTTTAGAAGATCAGACCATGGGTATGGCCAAATCTGTTGCAGAATTTTTATCAAAAAATATAAAGCATTCAAACGGTATGCCTGTGGAATGCGTGATAGCTGATACTACTATTGGTGGTGTAGTAGAAGCTGCTATGGCTGAAGAAAAATTTGAAAGGGAAGGGGTAGGGCTTACTATTACCGTTACACCTTGCTGGTGCTATGGATCAGAAACTATGGACATGAACTCTATTATCCCTAAAGCAATATGGGGATTTAATGGAACAGAGCGTCCGGGAGCAGTTTACCTTGCTTCAGTTTTAGCTGCTCACTCTCAAAAAGGCTTACCTGCTTTTAGAATATATGGAAGAGATGTACAGGATATGGATGATACAAATATACCTTTAGATGTAAAAGAAAAATTATTGCAGTTTGCCAAAGCCGGACTTTCAGTAGCTACTATGCGTGGCAAATCTTATCTTTCCATAGGAAATGTTGCTATGGGAATAGCTGGTTCGATAGTAAATCCGGACTTCTTTGAAGATTACCTTGGAATGAGATGCGAATATGTTGATATGGTCGAATTTATAAGAAGAATTGATGAAGAGATATATGATAGGGAGGAATATAAAAAGGCTATTGAATGGGTTAAAAAATATTGCAGGGAAGGAAAAGATAATAACCCGGCCAAAATCCAGAGACCAAGAGAACAAAAGGATAATGATTGGGAATTTGTAGTTAAAATGACTTTAATCACTAGAGATCTTATGGTTGGCAATTCTAATCTTGATGATTATGGATATGGAGAAGAAGCACTTGGACATAATGCTATTGCTGCCGGTTTCCAGGGACAAAGACAATGGACAGACCATTTTCCAAATGGAGATTTTATGGAAACCATATTAAACAGCTCCTTTGATTGGAATGGTATTAGAGAAGTATTTATAGTGGCTACAGAAAACGATGCTCTTAATGCTGTTTGTATGCTTTTCGGACATCTTTTAACTGATACAGCTCAAATATTTACTGATATCAGAACTTTCTGGAGTCCGGAGGCAGTTAAAAGAGTAACTGGTTATAAGCTTGAAGGCAAAGCAGAAAATGGAATTATACACCTTGCAAACTCAGGATCAGCAAGTTTAGACGGGATAGGACAGCAGGAAATAAACGGTAACCCGGCATTAAAGCCTTATTGGGAAATTACAGATGAAGAAGTAAAAAAATGTTTGGAAAATTCACAATTCAGTCCGGCTTCAGTTGAATATTTCAGAGGAGGAGGCTTTTCAGCTAATTTTTTAACCAGGGGTGGAATGCCTTTAACTATGTTTAGATTAAACCTAATAAAGGGATTGGGACCTGTATTGCAAATAGCTGAAGGCTATTCCATTCAGTTACCAGATGATGTACATAAAATTTTAAATGATAGAACTGATCCCACATGGCCTACAACCTGGTTTGCTCCAATACTTACTAAAACAGGTACTTTTAGTGATGTTTATCCAGTAATGAACAGTTGGGGAGCAAATCATTCTGCAGTTAGTTATGGACATATAGGTTCACAACTTATTACGCTGGCATCAATATTAAGAATTCCTGTTGCATTACATAATGTTGCAGAAGAAAAAATATTCAGGCCAAGTACCTGGGGCGCATTTGGTAGTAAAGATTTAGAAGGAGCAGACTATAGAGCGTGTAAAAACTTTGGACCATTATATTTAAAAATTTAAAAAAGGTTAAGTACATCAAAAAGGATTGGAATGACGTCCAAAGAAAGAGTTATACAAACTTACAATTTTCAAATTCCAGACAGGATTCCAATTGATTTTTGTGCAGATGAACCAGTATATGATGCGTTAATTAAAAGAACTGGTGTAAAAGATCAGCTTGAGCTTATGAAATGTTTTCATGTTGATTTCAGATGGGCGAGACCAAAATGGATTGGTCCCGAGATGAGGACTTCCGACAGCAGAAAAACAGATTATTTCTGGATTCCAAGAGAAGGTGTGGATTTTGGTTATGCTGTTGAGCATCCATTATCTAATGTACAAACAATAAAAGATGTTGAAAATTATAATTGGCCTAAACCTGAATATTATGATTACGATGTTTATCTGGAAGAAGCAAAAAAATTTAGTAATGAAGGTTATGCAGTTTATGGAGGTCATTGGGGCTGGTTTTTTGGTGCTGCCACAGATTTAGTTGGAATGGAAAAATTTATGATGATGATGTTTGATAAACCGGATATAGCTTTTAAAGTTATGGAAAAAATAACAGATTTCTTTTATGAATGTTCTAAAATAATGTTTGAAAAAGCTAAAGGATATATAGATATTTTTTTTACTGGAGATGATTATGGGCAGCAAAATGGTCCTTTAGTAAGTTTATCTATGTGGAGAAATCTTATAAAACCCCATGTAAAAAGATTATATTCGCTTGCTAAGCAATATGATTTATATATTACACAGCATTCTTGTGGCTCAATAACATATGTTCTTGTTGATTTGATAGAACTGGGTCTTAATGCTATAGAACCGGTTCAAGTTAGAGCTTATGATATGAACTTTGAAAGTTTAGTTGACAGATATAAAGGAAAGGTAGTTTTACAGGGATCAATTGATACTCAAAAAACACTTCCATTTGGAACTCCTAAGGATGTAAAAGAAGAAGTTTTATCCAGAATTAAATTATTTAAAGACAAAGGGGGGTTTGTACTCGGACCATCTCAACATTTGCTTAGTGAGATACCTTTGGAAAATATAATTATGATGTATGACACAGCTTATAATTTTGGAGAAATTTAATTTTAAATTTTATTTTTAAGTAAATAAAAATAAAAAATTTTTAATAATATTTATTAAATAAATTTTTGCTGAAATTGTCTAATAAAGGGAGGTGTTGCTATATAGAAATTTAAAAATAAAAAAATAAAATGGATTTGTTTAAATTAATATTATTAGTTAAATAAGCTTTAATAAATATTAATTTAAAAACAAATCCTATAGCGTATTTGGTAAAATTATTGTAAAGGAGTATGAAATGAAAAAAATATTATTATGGTTGTTAGTGATGCTGATAGGTATATCTATGTTGACGGCATTCTCACTAGTTGGCTGCAAAACAACTACTACAACTACTACTGCTGCTGCTGAAACAACTGCTGCAGCTGAAACTACAAAAGCAGAGGGAACAACTACTACAGCTGCAACGGCATCATCCGAAAAAGTTTCTTTAAAAGGCGTGACTATTAAGGCTGCTTTTATCGGTGGTGCAAACTACGAAGAGATGTATAAGGCAATTCCAAAATTTGAAGAAGAAACAGGTGCAAAAGTAGAAATTGTATTTAAAGGAGATGGATTTCAGATAGATAAAAAGTTAAAAACTGATTTTGCAGCTGGAACTGTCGATTATGATGTATGCTGGGATCATTCAAGCTTTTTTACCCAGTATATCGATGCAGGTGGAATCATCCCATTAGAGGATTACTGGACAAATGAGGAATTATCTGATTTTATTCCAATGATTTTAGATTCTGGTAAAAAGGATGGTCACTTATGGATTATTCCAAGACATTTTGATATTAGTGCGCTACATTACCGTACAGATATTTTTGGAGATCCTGATATACAAGCAAAATTTAAAAAGGAAACAGATACCGATTTGAAAGTTCCTGAAACGTGGGATGAATTTCAGAAAACTGCATTAGGACTTCAAAAAATATTACCTGCAGGTATGTATGCAACTGAATTTGCTGGTAAAGAAGAAGCATTAACTGGTCGTTTCTATGAGATATTAACTTCTGGAGGGGGGCAATTCTTTGATAAAAGCTGGAAGCCTGCTTTTAATAGTGATGCTGGTGTGAAAGCTGCTACCATGTTGAGAAATCTTTACAAAGCAGGTGCAATGCCTCCGGGAATGACAAATTTCGTATGGGAAGATGTAGCAAAAAACTTTGCAAGTGGAAATATTGCCATGTATACTGAATGGTATGGCTGGTATAGCTATTTCCAGGATCCAAAATCAAGTAAAGTTGCTGGAAAATTTGATTTGGCAAGACAGCCAATGGGTGAAGGGAATATTTATGGAGGTTGGGCTGGACAACATGCATTCTCAATTACAAAAGCTTCCAAGAATATTCCTGCAGCTGTAGCATTAATAAAATTTTTAACCAATTATGATCAGCAATACAATGAATCTAAGCTAGGATTCTTAGTAACGAGAAACTCAGTATGGGATAAAATGATTGAAGAAGCAAAAGCAAGTACTGATCCTCTTGCAGCTAAGAGACTGGAATTAGCGAAATTACAAGCTTCTGAAGATTTTAGAACTCCGCCTCTTGTAGCACAATGGCTACCATCTTCGGATATATTATACCCGGTATTACAAGCTATTATTCTTAGTGATAAAGAACCAAAAGCAGGTTTAGATGAAGCTGCAGTTGCTGTTGATAAATTAATGCATGAAGCAGGTTACTATTAATACGATCACAAGTTAAAATAAGAAAAAAGTTCTGGTTGGTATTTACAAACATCTAATACCAACCAGAAAAAGATATTTATGCATTATTATAAGATAAATTTTATTTAGAATTTATAATAAGTTATAAATTTGATTGAAAGAAAGATAATGAGTGAAATTGTTTATAATAGTTTTTTAGAAAAAAATAACAAAAATCATAAATTTGTAATGAATGAGTCGAAATATTTGCCTGCAAGCTTACTCTTACCGGCAGTTATTTTAATCTTATTTGTAGTAGCTATACCTATGATATATTCTTTATATTTAAGTTTTACGAACTTTACATTAATAAAGTCAACAGGATATAAATTTATTGGTATCAATAATTACATTACTCTTTTTAGAGACCCGATATTCTGGCGATCATTTGCTAATACTCTCATATATATTACTATTGCTGTCAACGTGGAATTTTTACTTGGGCTTGTTATCGCTAATATGATGTCGCATGTAATTCGTGGTCAGGGTATTTTACGCACAATAATGATGATGCCCATGATGTTTGCACCCATTTTAGTAGGTTTTCAATTTAAGTGGGTTTTTAATGATCAAGTTGGGCTTATAAATAATATTTTATATTCAATAACAGGTCATCCTGTTATTATTCCATGGTTAATACAAAAACCATTAGGATTCATTGCAATTATTATTGCAGAAATCTGGATGAGCACCCCTTTCATGGTAATTATATTTTTGGCAGGTATAATGTCAATACCGCAAGAATTATTTGAAGCTGCCGATATTGATGGAGCTTCAGAATGGCATAAATTCTGTTATATTACCATTCCTTCTATTTCGCCATTTATTTATATTGCTATGGCTATCAGGTCTTTGGATATAGCAAAAGCTTATGATTTAGTAAGTATCATCACGGGTGGTGGTCCTGCTCATAGAACAGAATTAATATGGACTTATGTTTATAGACTTGCTTTTACCAGTCAAAAATTTGCCTTAGGAAGTTCAATGTCATTTATTACAGTTTTATTATCATTTGCATTTACTTTTTATCTTTTCAGAAATTTATTAAAAGCGAGAAAGATTTAAGAAAATATGAAAAGAAAAATACATAAAAAATCAAAACATCCTGTATCCAATATTATATTAATTATGGTACTTTTAATTTTTTTTATACCTGTATTTTGGATAGTTTTAACATCTATTCGCCCTAATATTGAAATAAACACACGACCACCAGTATGGATTCCTCATAGTTTAAGTTTTAGTTCTTATGCTGCTTTAGCCGGGTATACTGAATCAGCTGAAGATTTTGGTTTTGGTCAGTCTGTTCCTTTTTTAGCTTATGCCAAAAATTCTATAATTGCATCTACTGCAAGCACAATTTTAGCTTTAGTTGTTGGAACATTTGCAGGATTTATCTTTTCAAGTTTTAAATTTAAAGGGAAAGATAGTATTTTTTTAAGTTTTATGTTAGCAAGAGCAGTTCCAGGAATAGCACTTGGACTTCCATTATTGGTTTTATTTACTAGATTAGGGCTTTCAGATAAGATATATGGGTTAATTATTGCATATGCTGCTTCATTTAATTCTTTGGGTATTTCATCAAAAAATCCTGTCATTAACCAAGCTGTAAAGGGAACATTCATAGCAGCATATGCAATAATTAACCCATATATCTTATCTGAAAGCCCTAATCTAGTAAATAAAACCAATAATGGAAGTCCAAGTGCTATTCCTGGAACTGCTCTTGCTAACATAAAACTTAAAAAAATA
>JAMDEN010000061.1 GCA_023487035.1 Actinomycetota bacterium | reverse complement strand
GAAAGAGCATGAAACGAAATATAAAAAGGTATAAAGATTAACATTTATTCCTGCAGTTCTTGCAGAAATTGGATTGCTCCCAATAGTATAATCATTTCTACCAAACTTGGTATATTTTAAAATATACCAAGCTATTATATAAGTAATGAATAGAAAAAATATATTATTGGGGATTCCGAACAAACTTCCCAAAGCAATCTTAGGAAAATTTTCTAGAGTTCCTTTTATTGGCCCATGAGTTAAACCCAAACCTAATCCCCTGAAAATAATATAGGTTCCTAAAGTAGCAATAAAAGCATTGATTTTCCCTTTAACAACTAAAGCTCCGTTTATTGCACCAATAATAACTCCCGTTAAAAGTCCTGCTAAAATTGATACGAACATTCCATATCTTTGAAGCATTATCGTAGCAATCCCGGACATTGCAAGTACTGAACCAACTGATAAATCAAAAGATCCACTAATTAGCAATATAGTCATTCCTGCAGACATTATACCCTGAATAGTAACATGATCTAATAAGCTAATAAGGCTTTTTACGGTAAAAAAGCTTTTATCTTTTGATGTTAAAATAATTATCAGAGCAATGATAATAAATAATAATTTCTGATTAATAAAAAAATTTAAAATTTTATCTTTTTTAGATTTCAATAAAGCACCCTCTTTCTTCTATTGAATTCATCGTATACTACAGCAATAATTAAAATTATCCCTCTAGTTAGCTGTTGAAATTCAAATGGGACAGTTAATAATGCCATTGCATTATTTATAACTGCAAATAACAATAATCCTATTGCAGTTTTATATATATTACCTATACCACCAGAAAGAGAAGTACCACCCAAAACAACTACGGTGATTACATCAAATAAATAATCAGCTGCTGTCCCAACTCTTATTCTAGGTAATCTTGAACATAAAACTACTGAAGCAATACCAATTAAAAATCCGTTAATAACATAGGTACTTGTTATAATATTTGATACATTTATCCCTGCAACAAGAGCTGCTTTATCATTTAAGCCTGTCGCATATAATCTTCTTCCGGGAATTGTTTTTTGAAGTAAGATACCGACAATAATCATTATTATTATTAAAATCCATGCAATCACTGGAATGCCTAACAATTTTTCATCAGCAATATAGCAAAATATCTTTTCAGGTCTTGAACTTAAATTCCTACCTTGAGAAATTATTAAGGCAAGAGAAGTAAATAAAATTTGGGTACCTAAAGTTACTATTATAAAATTAGCTTTTATTTTTCCAATTATAAAACCATTAATAAATCCGCATGCAACTGCGACCAAAACTCCTGCAATTGCTGCTGGCCAGTAACCAAATTGCTGAAGCATAACATTTACTACAGCAGCTAAAGCTAAAATAGAGGCAGAAGAAAGATCCATACCTTTACCGATAACAACTATAGTCATCCCGCAAGCCATAATACCTAAGACAGTAATTTGTCTTATAACATTAAAAATATTACTAATTCTTAGAAAATTTGGAGAAGCAATAGAAATAATTATTACAATTACAATAAAAATTACCAAAATTGTCTGATCATAAAAAAATTTCTTTAGTCCTCTTCCAAAATTCAAGCTTTTTTTATTTTCTACTAAATCGTTCATAACTTTTCCCTTTTGTTAGATATTGCCAACAGCTGCAGCCATTAAATTTTCTTCAGAAAGTTCATTTTTATTAAATATCTTTATTAATTTTCCTTCCCTCATTACAATAACTCTATGGCACATTCCAATAATTTCAGGTAATTCTGATGAAACTAAAATTATTGACATCCCGTTATTAGCTAACTCCTTTATTAAATAATGGATTTCTTTTTTAGCACCTACATCTATACCTTTAGTTGGTTCATCTAATATTAATATCTTTGGTTTAATAGAAAGGCATTTAGCAAGTGCCACTTTTTGTTGATTTCCACCACTTAGATTCATAACAAGTTGGTTTAGTGAAGGAGTTTTAATATTAAATTCCCTTACAAATTTTTCTGAAAGTTCATTTTCTTTTTTATTACTTAAAAGTCCGAATTTTGAAACTATTGATTTTAATAGAAGGATGGTAATATTTGCCTTTACTGTAAAAGCTTGAATAATACTTTCTGTTCTTCTATCTTCAGAAACAAATGTTATTCCCTGATTAATTCCATGAGTTGAGTTTTTTATTGTTACTCTATTACTGTCAATATAGATATAGCCGCTATCCGGTTTATCTAAACCATAAATTGCTCTTACTATTTCACTTCTTCCAGCTCCTACCAGACCTGATAACCCTAAAATTTCTCCTTCTCTTAAAGCAAAACTGATATTTTCAAATTTACCCTTTTTTGTTAAATTCTTAACCTCCAATACTATATTATCTCTTACCGGATAACTCTTTTCTCCAAATATATTCCCTAAATCCCTGCCTACCATATATTTTATAAGCTCATCCTCATTAGTTTCACTTACTTTTAGATATTTAACGGTCTTACCATCTCTTAAAACCATAACATAATCTGCAATTTCAAAAATTTCCTTTAATCTATGTGAGATATAAATTACTGAGGTTCCAGTTTTTACTATCTTTTTAATAAGATTAAATAGATTTATAGTATCTTCTTCTGTAATTGCAGATGTAGGTTCATCCATTATTATAATTTTTGCAGAGCTTGAAAATGCTTTGGCAATTTCAACAAGTTGACATTGAGCAGCCGATAGTTCAAGTACAAGAGATTTTGGATTCAAATGTATTGACAATTCATTTAAAATTCTTTCAGATTCCTGCATCATTTTTTTCCAGTTTACTTTTCCAAATTTTGATACAGGTTGTTTCCCAAGAAAAATATTTTCAGCAACAGTTATTTCGGGCACAAGAGAGGTTTCCTGATATATTGTATTAATGCCCAAATCAATAGCATTTTTTGGATTTCTTATATTTACTTTTTCCCCATTTAATTTTATTTCACCCTTATCATTAGAATAAAACCCGGAAAGAATTTTTATAATTGTTGATTTACCAGCACCATTTTCACCAACAAGAGCAAAAACTTCACCTTTTCTTAATTTAAAACTTACATTATCTAAAGCTTTAACTCCAGGAAATTCTTTTGATATATTACTCATCTCTAATAAATAACTATTTTCTGACAATTAGCACCTCGCTATTTCTCATACAACTAAGTTATATTAAGATTTATGTAACTATAAAATACTTGATAAGAATTGATATTAAAGTTATATAAAAAATAATAATTTTTAATAACCTTCTTTTTAAAAATTTTAATGTAACTGGTTTCTGTAACTGGTTCCATTATTATAAAAATAATTTAAACAAAATGTTAAAATTTTGTCAATGATAAAATCTGATAATTTTATTTAATTAAGCATGATTCTCTTATAATTAATTTTGGTTCCAATATCCTGTTTTCTAATTTATCAGCATTTTTATTTTCGCTTATATTACTTAACAAAATTTCACAAGATAGATTACCCATCTTATAAATATCCTGAGCAATGGTAGTAAGTCTGGGATTTAAAAATTTTGAATAATATATATCATCAAAACCTATTACTGATATATCTTGTGGAATTCTTATATTCATTTCTTTTAAAAATTCCAATAAATATAATGCTATAAAATCACTCATGCAGAATATTACATCTATATCATTTTCTAAAATCTTATTTTTATTTTTTGTTAATTCTTCCGAAATATCTTTAGAATCAACTGGTATTTCAATTAAAAAAATTTCCTGTAATCCATTTTCTTCCAAAACTTTCTTAAACCCTTTATACCTGTCCATTATAATTTTAATTTTAAGATCAAATGTTATTATCCCTATCCTTTTATTTTTAATTTCAAGAAGATAATCAGCTGCTAAAATTCCTCCTTTAAAATTATCCGTTATGACACTCGGGACATTCATTCCTTCAACATATCTATCTACTAAAACACACGGCAATTTCTTCTTCAGAATTTCCCGAACAAAAAAATTATCTTTTTTACCACCGGCGATACCTGAAATAATTATTCCATCAATTCTTCTTTTAAAAATAGCATCAAGAAAAATTAATTCTTTTTCATAACTATTTTCCGAATTAAAAATTACAAGATAATAATCTTCTTTACTGGCATATTCTTCTGCACCTTTTAACAATTCAAAGAAAAAAGGATTAGTCATATTAGGGACAACAAAACCAATATATTTAGTTTTATTTGTCCGCATTGAGCTTGCAATAACACTTGGTTTATAATTATATTTCTCGCAAACTTTTAAAATTTTATTTCTGGTTTTTTCATTAACCAATTCGCTCCTATTAAATACTCTTGACACAGTTGCTGGCGAAACCTTGGCTTTTTTTGATATGAAATATATATCTATTTTCTCTTCCATAGTTAACTTTATTAATTAAATTTTTTTTAAATCAATTATTTTTTAATATTTTTAAAATATAATGTTTTCATCCTATTACATACCAGGCGCTATGGAAAAAATCATCTTAACTGAATGATCAGTATAATTTATCAATTGATAACTTACTCCTTCAGGAATAAAAAATGCTTCTCCTTCCTGCACATCATAAGCTTTTTTAGTTTCAGTTAAAAATACAGTTATCGGTCCAATTTCAACATTCAAACAGCAGTCTCCTTTATGTGAATCTGGTTCTGAAGCTCTTGAACCTGTTCCACCAGCAGGGAGAATAAATTCCCCCATATGGCAAAGATCATTGCTTACGAAAAATTTAATAAGCATTGGATATTCAGTGCCATGAACATTTAAAAGCTTCTTTTCTTCTGTTATATGATAAAAAAGAATTGGTTCTTTTCTACAATCAGGACCAGGTACAGGCCATCTTCCAATATCATCAGTAGTACCATGAATATTCCACTGTGGAAATTGAGGATAATTTTTAAGCCTTGCGTTGTATTTTCCCTTATACATTTTCATATTTTCGCCTGCAAAATCCATTGGTGGTTCTTGATCCAACCAGATTTTTGGTGCAATTATGTAAAGAACCTTCATAATTCCCTGGCCAAAATTATACCCTTTATGATATCCGCCCTGTGGAAGTAAAAGAGCCTCGCCTTTATGAACATTTATAAATTCTCCAAGAACAGGATTATGTTCTGTGAGGGTACCTTCAAGCAAATAATATACTTCATCTCCAGCATGTAAGTCTGGTGGGTTATATGTTCCACCAGGACCTAATTGCCATGTTCCTACTGTAAGTTTATCCGTACTTACAAATAACTGATTTAAATCACTAAAATGAGGAACATCTACAGGATAAATGAAATTTTTTATTAATTCTCCTCGAATATGTATTGGTCTTTTTTTATCAGGCGGAAACGGGTAACTTCCAAAAACAAAATCCTGATCAGACATATTTACTCCTTTTCATTTTTATAAATTTTTATAATCTAAAAAATTTTATAATTTTTTAATTTTATTGAATTACTCATAGAAATTAATTCTTTTATAATTCAAAAGCAATTGCCCTTACTGGAGCGCCATCACCATTTTTTATTTTTATTGGAAGAGCACTAAACATCATTCTTTTCCCAACTAACTGCTTCAGGTTCACAAGCGCCTCAATTATTGGTATGCCTTCAGCAAGTATTTTTTTATGAAAGGCAGCATTTGTTTCGGGTCCATCAACAGAAGGCAAGTCTACTCCAATTGCCTTAATCCTTTTTAAAATCAGGTATTTTGCACAGTCAACTGAAAAATAAGGAAAGCCGGTAAAATAATTAGCTTTATAGCTGTTTTCTTCCCAACCTGTTCTAATAACTAAAATATCATTTTCTTTAATTTCAAATTTTTCCAAATCTGCCGGGTTAATCAACTCGTTTTTACTTTTTAGAATTTCAATAAAATAAGCCATACCTAAAAATTTTTCACAAGATAACTCATCAACAGAATTACTTTTATCAATCAAGTGCAAAGGTGCATCTATATGGGTTCCACTGTGAGTACCCATACATATATTTAAAACGTTATATCCCTGAACAGAAATTTCATTTTTAACAGTTATTGAGATAACAGGGTCTCCAGGATAAGCTGGCAATTCATTGCTAATAATTAATGACAGATCATGTACTTTTATAATTTACCCCCTATCCTTATAATCTATTAATCATTATTAATAATTACTTATTAATCAGTTCCTGGTGAATAATTCAATTTCTAGTGAATTATTTGTATAAATTAAGCTTAAAATTTTATCAATCTATCCTTTTTAGCCAATTATTCATCAGAAACTAATTAGATACTTCTTAATCAAATATCCAACAATTCAATCAGATATCCTGTTACATTTATTTTCATTAAATTTAAATTTATATTAATTTGTTAAGTTTAATTTATCATTTAACATGTCCTAATTGCTCAGCAATAAAAGCAGCTCTTGCTGTTTCCTCTACCAGTTCTGCGATATCAAAACAATTACTTAAACCTTTATCCCACGCAAGAAGCCCGTGCGCTTCAAGAGTGAGAGCTTTTACATATTCAGGGCTATTTTTAACACATTCTGCAACAAAATCTGCCAGCTCTTTTGAACCGGGATTTGCATATCCTGTTATTGGAACTTCTTTAAGTTTTAACTTTGAAGAAGCTGTGAGTATCGGAACTTGTTTTTTTAAAATAGAGTAAGCTGTGCAATATGATGGATGAACATGAACAACACTATCTATATCAGGCCTGAATTTATAAATATTTATATGAAGTGAAGTTTCCTTTGAAGGTTTTAACCCTTCTTTTCCTTCAATTATATTATTATTTTCATCTACAATTATTATATCTTCAGGAGTAACATCTCTTAAAGATCTGCCACCTGCAGTAATCAAATAATAATCATCCCTTCTCATACTGATATTGCCACCGGCGGCTCCGACAAGATTTCTTGCATATGACAAATTCGAATATTTAGCAATCTCCTTTTTTAAATCTTCAAGCATTAAGCACTCCTTTTATTCAGAATAATTTCTTTTCTTAAATTCTTATCTTAAATTTTTTA
>JAMDEN010000054.1 GCA_023487035.1 Actinomycetota bacterium | reverse complement strand
AATATCCAGCAGATTTCTTATTTCAAACTCAGAATCTTTTATTACCTTAATTTTAAAATCAGGATTAGGGTGATTGCATATTTCACTTCTTTTTATTTCCCTCACCTTTCTGCATGCCTCATAATCCTGAAATGGCAACCACTTTGGTAGACCATAATTAAATTCATCCAATTTTAATCCTCCATTTTTTTATTTTTTAAAAATAGAATTCTTATCAGATATTTCTTTTATTATTCTATGAGCATTAGAATAAAAAATATCTTCAATTTGTTTTTTATTTAAATTAAGTTCTTTTGATGCGAGTTTTATTGCTCTTATAATTTCATAAATAAAAAATGTAAAATCATCCAGATTCATTTCTGATGATGATAAGCTCCATGATTTGGGAGTATTTGTAACAAAATAATGTCTATTATTAATATCAATATTTTTACCTTTCAATGCTGCCACAGCTAAATCACTTCCATATAAAATTCTTTCCGGTCCCAGTTCTTCCATTAACAATTTATTTACTGAAAAATTATTAATCATTGCAGTATCTACATATAAATTTTCCATATTCTTTATGTATTGAATACCGCTTCTTATATCTTCATAACAATATGAACGCCCTGCATGAGCTAAGATTACTTTAATATTTTTATATTTTTCCCCTATTTTTCTTAATTCCTCAATATTTCTTTTGTCATTTAATCTTCCCTTCCTTGGTATATGGATAAGAAGAATAAGACCGTATTCATTCGAAAATTCAAGCACTTTTTTTGATATGAAATCAAATATACTTACATCTATATCTAATTTTAGAAAATCTGAAGGAGTTTCAAAATCAACAAGGTCAGGATAAGGTTTAAATCCAACAAATCCATTGCCAAAAAAATTATCCGGAATTTCATCAAAACCAGGTTCAGGAATATAAAGCCCATGACAACCATTGTCTTTACACACATCAGAGACATACTTGTTAGCTTTGCTTAAATCTACTTCCTTTGCTGGAAGACCAAAAAAAAGCCCGCTATATTCTTTATCAGGAAAGAGCGTATTTGCTACAGTTTCAAAATCTTCAAATACAAATCTGTCAATTATGTCCGGGTCTGCAAAGGGATTTGCTTTCTGTCTTTCTTCAGATATATCCTTATTTAAAAAATCTTTTTTCCATAAATGAACATGAAAATCCATTATTCTTTTGGGTAGAAAGTTATTAAATTCATGGTTAAATATTTTTAAATCTTTTTCATTAAAATCCTTTAATAAATTTTTCACTATGTTCCTTTCAGGACAGCTGGCTTTAAACTTGATTACACTTGATTATTAAAGTTATGCATTTTATTTTTGTGTACTTTTCTTACTGTATATTCCTTCTTTTTTGAAATGCTTACTATTTCTTTTCTGTTACTTGAGGTATTATAACCATTAATATTTGATATATTATGATATTTTATGAAATAATTCTATATTATTTAAATTAAATGTCAATATAAATTTTTATAAATATCATAATCTATTAAATTTTGTTATTATAGTTTTTAAGAAAACTGAGGTTCAGTAGTTATTATACCCAAACTATTGATATTTTGGAGTTAACATTCATCTTCATATGGAAATAAGTTAGAGCATGAAGAGATAATTCTTCAATATGAGTCAGCAAGTTTGGCATCCCTTGAAGTTGTAATATTAGTTGTTCCGATATCCAGCCCTATTATTTTATCCATTATAATGTCCTGTTAAAAAATTAATCTTTGACAAACAAAATAGATATTTAAAAAAAATTTTATTTAAGGTTATATTTCCTGTAAGCATCCTCAGGTTTGGCACCATCATTTATAACTTCATTTAAAGCTTTAATCAGGTTTTGCGGATTTTCCGACATAAAAATATTTCTGCCAAATATAATACCTCTTGCTCCAGCATCAATACTGACTTTAGCCTTATTTAATACATCAAGATCATTTGAGAGTTTTTCAGCACCAATGGTAAAAACAGGTACTGGAGTATTATCAATAACCTCTCTGAATCTTTCACCCGTAAAAAATGTTTTTATCATATCTGCTCCAAGCTCTGACATTACTCTTGAAACTCTTTTAACCTTTGCATGAACTTCATCTTTTGATCTTTCCTTATGCTCAACTACATAGCATTCTCCGATTAAAGGTATGCCCAGTATTTCTTTCTGTCTTACTACTTCTGAAAAGATTGAAACATTTAATGTTTCCGTTTTTTCATCCTCATTTTCAAGAAACAGGGAGCATATCACTGCTTCTGCTCCTGCTTCAACAGCTTCCTGAACATTCGTGGCAATAGTGGTATGAGCCTGTCTGTAGTCAAGGGGATAATAAAAAGAGCTTGACCAGTTAATTCTTATGACAGGGACTGGTGAATTTTCTTTTGTAAATAACTCCCAGTTTCTTTTAAGCATAAAACGTGACAGTAAAAGTGCATCTGTTCCCATACAATTATTAATTGCTTTTGCGGCATCTTCGATACCAGGCTGGTCGCCATATTCCATAACATGATCGAGTGCGGAAATAACAAGATTTTTTTTACTTCCAAACAATTTGGCAAGTCTGATATTTTTACCCGACATTTATGCACACTCCTTTAAAATTTATTTTAATTACATGTTGAATATTATTCTTATAAGTACTTTTAGTTTAATATGATCAAGGTTTGAAATTAACAATATTTAAATTTTAATTTTTTTTATTTTAAAATTTTAAATATCTTCATATCAGAATGAGTAAAATAAATTAGGGTCCGGAATTTAATAATCTTTCTATTATCAGGCTATTATTAACTCAACCCCATTACTTATAAGCTCTTCTCTGGTCTGGGCATCGCAGTCATTATCGGTTATTAGTTTATCAACTTCTGACAAAGAAAAAACTATGCTTTGTCCCGTATTATTAAACTTTGAAGAATCTATCAGACAAATATGATTTTCAGATTTTTTTAGCATTTCTCTTTTTACAGCATCTGCATCAGGTTTATAAATGTCGCTTAATTCCCCTTTTATGGAAATAGCTGCAACTGAAAAGAAAAATTTGTTGCCATTGAACTTGTTTATTGCATCTATCGCACAAGGTCCAACATAGCAATTTAATTCTTTCAGTAATAATCCACCCGTAGAAACTACCTGAATAAACTCATTATTTACAAACAATTCAGGTACTATGCACGAATTTGTCACTATGACCAGATTTCTGAAATTTGATTCTGAAAGTGCTTCTGCAAAATAATAACAGGTAGTGGAATTATCAATAAAAATACAATCATCATTTTCAACAAATTCCAGAGCCTTTTGTGTAATTCTTTTCTTTAAATCGATATTGGTTCTTAATCTTATTTCATTTTTGGTTTCTATGTCTTTAATAATATTAGGTAAAATTATCCCATGAAGCTTTTTTATTCTTCCTTCTCTTTTAAGCTCGTTAAGATCTCTGTGTATTGATGAAAGGGAGATTCCGAAATATTCACAGAGCTTATCAATTCTATATTCTTTATTTTCTTTTAATAATTTTATAATTTCTTCTTTTCTTTGAGTCTGCAGCATTGCTTTAATATATGATATATTGTGATATAATTTAAAATAATATATTAATATTTACTAAAAAAGTCAAATTATATTTCATATTATAAAAAATAATTATAAGAATCAAAAAAAGCTAAAGCAGCTGGGGTTGCTCAAAATCGGAGTTTTTATCATTATCTGAAGGTTCTTTTGTTTTATTTTCAGTATTTTTTTTTGAAATTTTTTTTACAGAAATCCTTCTTTTAAAATAGTTCGAAAAAGGCCAGCATTCATCTTCAGGGCTTTCCTTTGATAAATTTACATAATGATCTATGTCTGCATCAAATCTGTCTGCATTATAAACTATAATAGCTTCCAGTGTTTGCGGTTCAACCGGAGAGCCATATTCCTTTTCACCATGGTGGCTTAAAATGATATGCAGTATTTCTCTTTTCATGTTTTCGGGAAAGTCTGCAATTTTTTTGATATTTTCAAGAACCATACCATAACCAATGGTTATATGTCCTATTAAGTTCTCATCATCTTCATTAATATGCAGAAAGTTTTCCACGGAATAACCGATTGTTTTACCTATATCATGCAAAATTGCTCCACAAAATAATAAATCCCGGTTTATTGAGTTATCTTTGTTATAAGTATTTGCTATAAATTCACAAATCCTGGTGACAGAAATTGTATGAAGAAGCAATCCTCCTACAGAAGCATGATGATTTTTTACTGCTGCTGTAGAATTGCAAAATTTTTCCAGAAAATTTTTATCATTAAAAAAGCTTTGAAGCAAAGACCTTATATGCAAGTCATTTGAATTATCTACAAAGGATTTTAAATCATTAATCAATAATTCCTTTACCCTTGCATCAATTATACGGGCTTTAAAATCATAAACAGAATAATCTATATCTTTATCTTCAATTTTTCTTAAATTTTTTACAAATATCTGTTTGCCTGACCAGTCTTTAACTTCGCCTTCAATAAAAACAACATCTTTCTTTTTAAAACTGTTAATATCAATCAGTTTAATCGTTTCACTCCAAATTTTTCCGGAAATTTTGCCTGTCATATCTTGCAGTTCAAGATCGCAGTAATATTTGTCATTCTTATCCTTTTTAGTATCTTTTTTTGTTACTAAAAATGTAGTTTTTACTTTATCCCCAGTTTGAAGTTCTCCTGCAAACTGCTTTTTATCTTCGTTCATTTATTTTTAAATCCCAACCTTTAAAGTAATCCAGTTTATTATAATCAGTCATATCATATTGTATAGGAGTTATTGAAATGTATCCATTTTTTAAGGCACAATAGTCTCCTTCATCACATCTTGAAATTTCAACAAATTCTCCATCCATCCAGTAATAATCTCTTCCCCTCGGATCTGTACGCTTCAAAAAATAATCTTTAAATTTTGCATCACTTTGTGTGGTAATTTTAACTCCCTTTATCTGATCTTCTGACAAATCAGGAATATTAATGTTTAAAAGAGTTTTTACCGGAAGACCTCCATTTTCAAATATTGCATGAGAAATTTGTTTTGCAAATCTGGCAGAAAATGAGTAATCAGGTTCAGCATAATTATCAACAGAAATTGCAACTGAAGGTATACCATTTGATATTCCTTCAGTTGCTGCAGATACAGTTCCCGAATAAATAATATTTTCCCCTACATTAGAACCCCTGTTAATCCCGGAAATCAGCAAATCAGGTTTGGTGTCAAGAAGCTCATTATACAATTTTACACAATCTGCCGGAGTGCCGTTAACACCGAATCCGTAAAACTTTCCTTCCCTGTATTCTTTCCTGACCCAGATCGGATCAAAAACAGTAATTGCATGCCCTACAGCGCTTCTCTCAAATTCGGGTGCAATAATTTTTATTTCAAAATTATCATCTTCAATAAAAACTTTATAAAGAGCATTTATCCCTTCCGCCTCTATACCGTCATCATTTGTAAGAAGTATTAATTTTTTGTTCATCATATTAAATAAATCCTTAAAAATCTTCCTAAAATATTTTTTTACCTTGTAAAATCTTAATATATTTTATTATTAAAACAATTTTAATTCCATATACATACTTTTTTTACAGCAATTCTTCTTTAAACTCCAATAATACCCAAAACTTGTCTTAAAAATATAATTTTTAAATAAAGCAATAGGAATAGTTTAATTTATTAAGAAGATATAACCGATATAAAATCCTGCCAAGTTTCTGATATTATATTAAAGTTACCATTTTTACAACAATAAAAGTTTTAAAAAGCTGTAATCTTTCATATCCTGGCATTAATATTAATAAAAAAATTTTTAACTAAAAATTAATATGAATTATTATTTATCAATTTGATTTATTATGATTATTTTAATATAATTTTTTTATTATTTACAGGAATTTGTTATTTATAAAAACACATTTTTAAAAATATTATTATTCTTTACTGAAAGGAATACAAACAATGGAATTTGATTTAACAGGAAAAACTGCCGTTATAACCGGAGCAGCACATGGTATTGGAAAAGGTATCGCTGAAAAATTCTGCCAGCATGGGTCACAAGTCATCATTATTGATATTAATGATGATGAAGCAAAAAAGACCGTGGAGGAAATAAACAAAAAATATAACGGCGCATGTGAGTATCTGAATTGTGATGTAACAAAATTTGAAAAAGTGAAAAACACATGTGAAGAAATAATAAATAAATACAAAAAAGTTGATATTCTGGTTTATAATGCCGGTTGGGGTAGCCGGATTGCATTAGCTCAAATGGACGAGTCAGTCTGGCACAAAGCTATGGATATTAATTTAAATGGAGCATTTTATTTTGCAAAATGTCTGATTGAGCCTATGCTTGAAAATAAAAAGGGAAATATAATTTTAATAGGTTCATCAACAACATGGAATGGCGGAGGCGGCGGAGTACATTATGCAGCTTCAAAAGCTGGCCTTATCGGGCTGGTAAAAGGCATATCTTATGAGCTTTTACCCAAAGGGATCAGAGCAAATTATATTACTCCTGCTGTCATTGATACTCCGCTTTTAAGAACAAGATATCCTGATAACGAAGAAACCAACAAAATGCTTGCAGCACAAATTCCTCTTGGCAGAATTGGAAAACCTGAAGACATCGCTAATGTTGCATTATTTCTTGCAAGTGATGAGTCGGAATATATATGCGGTCATGAAATTGTTGCAGATGGCGGAAGAATACTTTACCAGCATCCGACCGGCAGTTAAGTTAAAAAATCTTAAGATTTAGATTCTTGCTGATAAACCAAAAGAATAAAGAGGACAGAATATGACCTGCCCTCTTTAACTTAACATTTATTTAAGTCTTATTTATAACCTTCTTATTTAATATTTACTCAATCATAAGACTTTTACAACATACTTTATACTATTCTCCAAATGCTGAATTACCGGTTTTCTCTAAAACTTCTTTAGCAATTGCATCCAGATTTTCAGGAGTTACAAGCTTAACTTCTGCAGGGATTTCCACGTTTTCATAAGATTTTCCATCA
>JAMDEN010000066.1 GCA_023487035.1 Actinomycetota bacterium | reverse complement strand
ATCAGGCAAAATTTTATTAGCGTCTTTGCTAAAAGTCGGGAATTTATTTTCAAAAACTGCAATATCATAATCATTAGCAGGGATTTCTGTTGGATTTTCACTATTTTTTGTAGGGCATAAAGGACAGAATTCTTTTGGCGGGAAAAAAGTTCTACCTTGTCTTTTTGTTGCATTTGCAACCCACTGGTTTTTTATCGGGTCGTATCTTAGTTCTAACATGTATTTTTTTAAATTCTTTTTTGATTTCTTAATTTATAAAATTATATTAATCTCATTTTTGTTTTTAAATTTTACTTATCATCAAAATCGTAATAAATTAAATACCTTCCATCTTCTTTAATAATTATTTTTTTCTTATAATCAGTATTTCTCAAGGTACTGTCGAAATTATTACTAATATTATTATTTTTATTTTTTAAATTATTGTTATTGTCATTATTTAAACCAATATTTGTTTTATTCATAGTGCCTTTAGTGCCTTATATGGAAAGATTTATAGTTTTACATTAAATTAAATTTATAAAAATATCTATTAATAACGTTAGTTAATTATATAATTAAGCAAATTTCAATTAAGTGCTTGCGCAAGCGCTTATCTTATAAAAGATTAAAAAATTTATCAAATATTGTCAAGTAAAAACTTTATTTAAAAACTTTATTTAAAATTTTTTTTATTTCCCTGACAAACAGTTGGCATACTTATTAATTATAATATTAATATAAATTTAAAATCATATATATAGAAATTGAATAAAAATTGGATAATATATTGAAAGAAGGTTGCTTTATGAGAATTTTTGGAAAAGTAATAGGATATATTTTATTTTTTGGCTCAGGGGCTTATTTATGGTGGGTAGGAACCGTATTCTTATATTACTGGCTTGGTATCCCAGGATTATTTTTAGGTTTTATTTTTCCACCAATTGATTTTTTTATTCCTTTTATTATGTGGGCAGTTACAAAAACTTTTCCTCTAATATATTTTATCGTATTTTTAATTGGAATAGTCGGAATGATTATTGCTTCCGTCTCAAGAGGCTCAAAAGATTATTGAAAGAATATTGAATAAATTATTATTTTGATGTTTTATTGTTATTTTTTTTTGTAAAATTTATAAAATAATAATAAAAAAATATCAGATAGAGAAAAATCAGAATCAGGAGAAATAATATAGAAAAATGGATTTTATTGATTTCAGAAGTGATACTGTCACCTGTCCAACTGAAGAAATGCTTGATGCGATAAGACATGCAAAAGTTGGTGATGATGTTTATGAAGATGATCCTACTGTAAATAAACTTGAAGAAATTGCTGCAGATGCGGTTGGTAAAGAAGCTTCTCTTTTTGTTCCCTCAGGGACTTTTGGGAACCAGCTTGCAATTATCTGCTTTCAAAAAAAATTAAAATAAATCCTAAGGAATTTGGAGAATACAGATTTGTTACTCATTACTGGATAAATAAAAAAGATATAGATTATACAGTAGAAGCAATAAAAGAGTATCTTAATAATTACTCATAATTTTAAACTTATTACAAATATTATAGTCTAAAGTATTACAGTTTACTACAATCTACCCGGAGAAATGTAAACCAGTTATTCTATACCAGATATTTTATTTTTATTAATATATTTATTAATAATATATTTTAATTTTTCGCAATTCTGTTTATTATTAAATAATGTATTTCATCATAAAAATAAAATAATAATACTAGTAGAAATTGAATTAAGCACCATTAATACTCAAAGCAAGCTTATTTTATGTAATGTTATAAGTTATAATGAAACTGGAATTAATATTAATTTTTTAATTTATAAAAATAATACAAAAGGTTATATAAAATGAGTGAATTTTTAAAAAAGAATAATACTAAGAAAGATTTAATTAAGGAAATTATTTTAAAGCTTCACAATGGACTTTCAGTTGAAGAAGCTAAAAAGAAAATTGAGGAAGAAGTGGGTACCATATCTTCCACCGATATTGCAGAAGTTGAACAATCACTAATTAATGAAGGCATGTCAGTTGATATAATTAAAAAGTTTTGTAATGTCCATGCTCTTTTATTTGAATCTTCGCTTAACAAAATTTTAGCAGAAGAAGAATCTCAAAGCCATCCTTTATATCTTTTTAGAATGGAAAACAGGCAGATTGAAAAAATTACAAAATCCATAAAAGATCTTATTTCTAAAAAAGATGCATATAACTTAGAATCATTTACAGAAGAATTAAAAAAATTACTCATAAAATTAAAGGGATTAGAATTGCATTACACAAGAAAGGAACAGCTACTTTTCCCATACCTGGAAAAATATAATTTTGCAGGTCCATCAAAAGTCATGTGGGGCAAGCATAATGAAATAAGAGAACTACTTAAGAATTCAATGATAAAAATTGAAGATATTAAAACTATCAACCAACTGGAGCCTTTCATAAATGAATATATTAACCCGCTGGTTGAAGAAGTCGAAGGAATGATTTTTAAGGAGGAAAATATTCTTTTTCCAACTTCTAAGGAGAAATTAAGCATTGATGATTGGGTTGAGATATTAAAGGAAAGTGATGAAATAGGTTATGCATTTATAGAGAAACCAAAAGAGACTTCGGCTTTAATTAGCGAATTGAAGAAAGCTGTAATGAGTGAACCAAAAATAAATGAGGAAAATGAAATAGTTTTACCCACAGGCATTTTAAAGTTAAAAGAATTAATGTGGATGTTAAACAGTTTGCCTATTGAAATTACATTTATTGACAAAGATGATTCAGTAAAATATTTTACAGATAAAAAAGACAGACTGTTTGTAAGAACAAAGTCAGTTATTGGAAGAAAAGTACAAAATTGTCATCCACCTCAGAGTATCGAAGCTGTTGAAAAAATACTTTCAGCGTTTAAACAAGGTAAAAGAAAAAGTGCTGATTTCTGGATAAAATTTAAAGATAAATTTGTATTTATAAAGTTTATTGCTGTTAGAGATGAATTTTCAAATTATCTTGGAACAATTGAAATTACAATGGATATAACAGATATCAAAAAGCTTGAGGGTGAAAGAAGACTTTTTGATGAGACATAATTTTTTCTTGCAGAGTTTTTATTAATAAATTATTTATTTTTATATTAATTTTATTATCCTAATTTTGTTTTAATAAACTATAATAAACTATATTAATTGAATTATTAAGAGATACAAATAATTATATAATTTTTGTAATTGTGTTATGGCTAAAAACAGAAAATATTTTAAATTTATAAGCTTTTTAATGAAAATAAATAACATAATAAATAATAAAATTATATTAAAAACACATAATAAAAAATTTTATTATGTCTCTTGAAAATTATAAAAATAAAAGAAATTTTAATAAAACACCAGAACCTTTAGTTCAAGACACAAAGGAATCTGAATCTAAAGAATTAAAATCTGAAATATCAGAACCTATAAGCTTGAAATCTAATGACCTTAATAACCCTAAAGGTTTAGACTTTAATTCCCAAAAGCTTTCTTTTGTAGTACATAAGCATTTTGCAAGCCATCTTCATTTTGATTTAAGACTTGAACTTGACGGAGTTCTTAAAAGCTGGGCTTTGCCAAAGGGTCCGACTATAAACCCGCAACAAAAGAAACTTGCTGTTATGGTTGAGGATCATCCGCTTGAATATATTAATTTCGAAGGCATAATTCCAGATGGCAATTATGGAGCTGGTCAGGTTTACATCTGGGATAATGGTTTTTTTCTGCGCTTAATGCTGTTGCTCTTGAAGATAATACAGATATTTTAAGAGATGGGCTAAATAGAGGGCACCTTACTTTCATAATAGAAGGAAATTTATTAAAAGGTGAGTTTGCCCTTGTAAGGCTAAAAAAAGCCTCAGCCAATGATTGGCTTTTAATTAAAAAGAATGACAAATATGCTTCAGATATAGATATTACACAAATAAAAGCACCACATGAGCCCAAGCTTTAAGAAAAAAATTTAAAATTTTTTTTCTTTACTTTTTTCTTTCTTTTGTACATACATTGCAATATCTGCTTCATTTAAGACTTTTTCAATTGAAAAATCACTTTCTGGATCCCAACTAACAACACCCATTGATAAGTCAATATTAAAATCCAAAAGCTTAACTTGATTATTCCATTGCACAACAGCAGTTTTTATACGATTAATAAAACCTTCAATATTTTCATTACTAACACCCGGCAAAATTATTAAAAACTCATCTCCTCCGTATCTAATGACAGTATCAATTTTTCTAGTTTGACCTCTTAATATTGCTCCTACTCCTTTTAGTACCATATCTCCAACTTGATGCCCATATTTATCATTTACTTCTTTAAATCTGTCAACGTCAATCATTATAAAGGTAATTGGATATTTATATTTTTTTGATCTTTGAACTTCTCTTCCAATATAATTATCAAAATATCTTCTATTATAAATTCCAGTGAGGGGATCAATTTCGGCTTGTTCTTTTAAAGATTTTTGTAGCCATATTCTTTTAAGTGCCTCAATACTATTATCAACAATTAGTTTACAAATTTTTAAATTCTCATCATTAATTATTTCAATATTGGTTGTGAAAAATAGAAATATACCGATATTTTTAATTGGGATTAAGAGAATATCTAAAACATCAATATCAGGGATTATTTCATTGATAATTTTTTTTAATTCAGAATTTTCAGATTTATTTATTACTGTGATTTTATCATTTTCATAATTTCTTAAAATAAATTCATTATAAAATAAATTATTTGTAAACATACTACTTAATTTTAAAGTCAAATCATTTTCTAAAGGATAATTGAATTTATTTTCTAGTAATCCAGAGTTGTAAATAAAAAAACTACAAAACTTAAAACCGATTATATTATATAAGGCGGTAGAAGTTTTTAAATAAATTTCAGAATCCTCTGTGGCAGTACTTAATTCATAAATTAATTTATTTATATTTTCCATTTTTTGTATTGACTCAAATAATTTCTTTTCTGCAGATTTGCTTTCAGTAATATCATGAAATACAAGCAAATAACCAGCTATGGTATTATTATTTTTATGAATTGTTGTGGTTTTAATAGAAAATATTTTTGTGTCTTTATTTTTATTATTATTATCATCATCTTTTATATTATTAATTATCAAAATCCTATCTTTAAAATTTCCTAAAATTTCCTCTTTTGACAATGTTTTTAATGGTAAAAATTTTTCATTAAAAAATACTAAATGATTATTTTCATTTGAAACTAAATAATTATTTTTATTTAATAAAATTTCAGTCTTAACTTCTTCTGTGTTATTACCAAAATTATTAGTATTATCATTAGATAAAGAATCGATTTTGATGTTATTTTCATTAATTTTATTAAAATTATCATTAATAGAGGATATATAAAAATTAATAATATAGCTTTTGTTATTAAAAAATTTTATAAGATCATACCCAATCATAGATTTGATATTAAAATCAAATAAGTTTTGGCAATATTTATTTGCATCGATAATTTTGCCATCAGTATCAACAACTAGAAGTCCATCTTCCATATTATCAAATATCTTATCTCTAACAATTGGGATAATTTGAAAAACTTTCAGCTTAAAAAGACACCAGGTTAGAAAAACTCCTGAAATAGTAAAAGAAATAGTTGTGAAATCAAAAGATTTAATTGGGGTTAATTTAAATATATACAACAAGCTACCAACTACTGGAATTAAAGCACCTGCAATTAAAATAAGCCCTTGTTTAAAATATAATGTTGGTAAATTAAATATGCTTCTTAATAAAATAATAGCACCCAATATAAATAGCAAATAAGAATAAGACACATTTACCCAATACCAAGGTCCATTTATTTTTAATATCTCTGGCACCGCACCACTAGATGCAACGCCTTGTATTTTAATCATAATTCCATGATATTTATTAGTCCAAGCCATAATAATTGTAGTTACAGGAATTATGGCAAAAATTAAAATCTTTCTTCTTTGGAATAGCCACTCATAATCAGCATACTGCAAAGCAAATAGAAGCCAAAAAAACGGTATCATTGGAATGCCAAAATATTCAATATTATACCAGATTATTTTAGTTGAAAGCTCAGTTGATAAAATTTCAAATAAGTATCCTAAAGAATATATGCTAGTTGCTAACATGAGGAAAAACATTCCTTTTGCACCAGTAACTTTGCGGCGAATAAAAGTATAAGCACAAATTGATATAGCTGTTATTAAATTAATAATAAGAATTGTTATATAAGGTTTCATCGTTAATTATTAATAAAATTTCATTAATTAAAATTTAATTATTAATAATAAGATTTACTAATAAATATAAATAATATTGGAAATATTATTAAATAATATCGAGAACATCGAAAAAGTTATTTATTAATTAAATAAATTTAAAATTTTTAAAATTCAATTTGGTTTTAAATTTTTTCAATTTAATTTGAAAATACCATTGTAGCTGTGCGAATGCCGCTGATATCTATTATGCCAATTCCAACCTGTGAAAAATTTCCATTTAATATATTGTCTCTATGAGAAGAGCTCGACATCCATATATTAAAAATTGCCGTTTCAGTTCCATTTGCTGCTGGCGAGCACTCAAAAATATTTTCCCCTGCCAGTTGCCAGCTATAGCCGTTTTCATTTAAAATCATAAATATGTTTTTACCATCAGGAGTAATATGAGAAAAATAATTTCTGGTAAGCATATCCATACTTCTTGCTCTGGCAATGCTTGACAATTCGGCATTAATTACAAGTTGTCTTCTGCCATTTTTTGCTCTTGTCTGATTTATAATACCAAGTAAATTATTTTCTGTATTAAAAGCCTCCACTACTGAATCTGATGAAGGCGGGTTATTTGAAGAATAATAATTTGAAGAACCCGGACTACCTGAAGAATCTGATGAACCGGCATTTATACCATAAGAATCACATAAAGCTTTAAATTCAATTGAATTAATAAATCCTGCTAAAACATAATGTCTGCTGGCACCATTTCTTAGCAAATTAAGCCAGCTGTTATAGCCTGCAGCATC
>JAMDEN010000152.1 GCA_023487035.1 Actinomycetota bacterium | reverse complement strand
GATACTCTGTTCTGTATGCTCCATGCCCGCTTAAGTATGTTTCCATTCTTGTATTTTATCATATCGTCGCCTATCCATTCACCCACGCACTGAAGTGCGTGGAACTCTGCCCTTGCGGGTTATTAGAGTAAACCTTATATAGTAAACCTGATCACCTGTAAACATCTGGATTGAGTTCATTTTATTGAACATATTGTATATTAAAATATAAGATATGTTTAATTAAAAAATAATTAAAAAATAATTATTAGAATTTTACTGCTTCATAATGGTGCGTAAATTTTTAGAAATATTAATAAGTTTCTGGTTTATTATCAAATAATAATAGCTGTGCTATTTATCACAAAAGCACAGCTTTAAAATTAATCAATATTTTAATTGCTATTAATAATTACATTACTTCTTTGTAGTTGTAGTAGTAGCAGCCTTCTTTGTAGTTGTAGTAGTAGTAGCCTTTTTTGTAGTTGTAGTAGTAGCAGCTTTCTTTGTAGTTGTAGTAGTAGCAGGAGCTTTTGTAGTTGTAGTAGTAGCAGGAGCTTTTGTCGTGGTTGTAGCTTCCGTAGTTGTGGTAGCCTCTGTCGTTGTAGGCGCTGCTGTCGTGGTTGTAGCTTCCGTAGTTGTAGTTGTTGCAGGTGTTTTCTTAGCACAACCTGGTAATATACTGAAGGTTGCTATTACTACTAAAATTAAAGCCAATATTACAAATAATTTTACCTTTGACATTATTTCATCCCCTTTCTGTTTTTCTAATTTTTAATACCTCAGCCCAACAGGATTTGATTATATGACGGTAAAATGAATATTTGATGAATAAAAATAAAGATTTTTAATTATTAATTTATAAATTATTTATAATTCTAATTATTTTTGTGATTTTTAAATAATAAGATGATACTGAAAATATTTTTATTCTGCATTCATATGATATTCATTATTTTTCTTTAAAATTTTTTAAGTTAAAAAAATATTAATTTAGATAATTAATTTCTGGTGAATAGCTCAAGTTTTAGTAAGTTATTTGTTTAAATTAAGCTTAAAATTTTCTAAATTTAGCCTGTTTAATCAATTATTCACCAGAAACTAATTAGTTAATAAGTATAATTTTATTAGATAAGGAGAGGCAAAAATTAATAATTCAGAAAATAATAATAAAGATTTTATTAAAAATAATGAAGAAAATTCTAAAGAAGCGGTAATTGAAGTAAATAAATTAACAAAAAAGTATAAAGATTTTATTGCCCTTGATAATCTTAATCTTAAAGTTTATAAAGAAGAAATTTTTGGTTTCCTTGGTCATAATGGTGCTGGCAAGACTACGACTATAAATATTTTTACTACTTTACTATTACCAACGGAAGGAAATGTAAAAATTTGCGGCCTCGATATTATTAAAGATAGTCTGGCAGTCAGAAAAAAAATAGGTTATTTGCCTGAAAATGTAAAATTTTACGATAATCTTACTGCTTTTGAAAATCTAAAATATTTTGCTTTATTATCAGGAATTAAAAACCCGGAAACAAAAATTTCTGAAGTTTTAGAATATCTTGATTTTAAAGGATTTGAGAATAAAAAGATTGGAGAATTTTCAAAAGGAATGAAACAAAGAATAGGTATTGCTCAGGCAATAATTCATGATCCGGAAATATTGTTTTTAGATGAACCTTCTTCAGGGCTGGACCCTTTTGGAATAAAAAAGTTAAGAGAAATAATTATTAATCTTAACAGGGGAAAACATATGACTATTTTTATGAACACTCACTTATTGTCAGAAGTATCAAAAATGTGTACAACCATAGGAATTTTAAATCATGGCAAACTTATTTATAAAGACGCACTTAAAAATACAATGAGTATATTTAAGGATGACACAAACCTCGAAGATATTTATTTAAGTATTGATAAAAAAGAATTAAGTATAGATTGAGGGAAATAAAAAATGGTTTCAAATATAAATACAATTGCAAAAAATGAAGTTAAAACATTATTTAAGGAAAAAACTTTTATTCTTATTCTTGTTATTTTTATATTAATGACTTTACTTTCAAATTATATTGGCTGGTCATCACGGACAACGATAGAAAATGTATTTCAGGAAACAATAAAAAAAGTTGTTTCCTCAGGATCCCGGCAGATTCCTGTTGATCCATTTACGGGGATATCAATATTATCCATAATTAAAAATATGATAGTATATATATTTTTGATAGGTTCGCTTCTTGCTATTATTATTGGTTATAACTCATTTTTAAGAGAAAGACTGTCAGGAGTTTCAAAAATAATTTTTTCTAAACCAATAGAAAGAAAAGAATTTATTCTGGGGAAGATATATGGGATTTTATTTTTACTTTTGCTTATTACAATAACTTCTTTTTTAATAAGCCTGATATCAATATCTTTAATTACTGGTAAAATTCTATCATTACAGCTCGTTGTTAAGTTAATAATTTTTTATTTTCTTTCACTAATATATATGTTTTTATTTTCAATTATTGGACTTTTCTTTTCTATTTTTGCAAAGTCTTCTTCACTAGCTCTGATGATCCCTGTCATTATATGGATATTTATAAGTTTTGTACTGCCTGAATTGACATCAGCCTTAAATCCAACTGCTTTGCTTAATCCTGCAAATATACAATCAACTCTACCACATGGTAAAGTGCTTATTTTTTTGCAGGAGATTTTAAAACCTTTTTCTGTTTCTGATACTTATAAAGTTATAAGCGGCAGTCTTCTTGAATTAGATTCTACCGGCAGCTCAACAAGTGCATTGAATATATTAATAAATAATTCAGCTGGATTCATTTTTATGATTGCACTTTTAGGCGCAGCAATTTTTGGCAGTTATTATACAATGTTAAAATTTGATGCTACAGAAGAGGAGATATATGAGTAATTTTACAAATCCTGTTATTGTAATAGCTAAAAGAGAATATATTGATACTATAAAAAACAAATTATTTCTAACTTTAATAATTTTTATATTGCTGCTTACTATTGTTTCAATTACCGTATCGTCATTAGACTTTCAGGGGAAAGTTACTGATTATAAAAATTCTATTCAAATATTAAAAAACTTAGGCAAAACTTCCGACACACAAGCAGCACCTCAATTCTATCCATTACAGATGTTACGCGGGATTATAAACTATCTTGAAATAATTGGAGCAATTTTAGGAATTATTCTGGGTTATTTAAGTATTGCAAAAGAAAAAGGCAAAAGAACTCTGCAGCTTATTTTAAGTAGGCCTGTTAAAAGATCTCAAATAATTTCCGGAAAAATTTCAGGAAATTCTCTTTTAATAATATCCATACTTACAATAGTTTTATTATTTATTTTTTTAATTATCCGGGAGGTTGCGGGAGTAATTTTGTCTTTCTCTGAAATTACCAGGGTAGTTTTAACTTTATTATTTTCTTTTATTTACATCATGTTCTTTTTTTGTCTTTCATTTATTCTTGCTTTAAAAATGAAAGTGTTAACACAAGCTTTAATAATTTGCCTCGTTATATGGCTTGTATTTGTTTTAATAATACCACAGATAGGTGATACCATGGATCCTGATAATCAGATACCTGGTGGCTTTTTCCAAAGCTTGAATATAAATAAACTTCAGGAGAAAGAAATAATGTCAAAATTCCATACATATGAAACTACTAGAAATGCTGTTGAAGAAAGCTCTATAACCAAGCATTATGAAAGAATAAGTTTTGCATTACTTGGAATAAAGGATACATATAATGGGAAAAATTTACATTATATTTTTAAAGACAGATGGATGGATCCAGTCTGGCTATTATCTTTTTTGATGATTATTTTATTTTTACAATATTTTGTTTTATTAAATAAAAATACAGTTTCATGGGAGAATTAATATGAAAAAGAAAAATATAATAGTTATTACCGTTATAATAGGGGTTGCTATTGTTGTGCTAGTATTAATATTGGCTAATTTAAATAATAAAAAGGCAGTTTCTGCTTCTGTTGCAGATAAAACAACAAAAATAACTTCGGCAGTTCAGTCAAATATCACAGTCAATGATAATAAAAATGCTAATAATTCTGATAAATCATCCGATACCTTCAAAGTTACTCAATCTACAAGTAATTTAGATAGTGATGGAGATGGCATTCCTGATATTGCAGAAAAAACTTTGGGTACTGATCCATATAATAAGGACACAGATGGAGATGGAGTTAATGATTTACAGGATAAGGATCCAACTTTTGCTCAAAATCCTATTAATAATAATTCTACTAATGAAGGCTTTCAAATTGTTAACGGGATTGTTGAAAATAATTTCGATCCTGTTACTAAAAAAGCTGTGAATGATCATCTTGAACTTACACTAAAAAATATTTCAGGAAAAGAACTTAAGGGTTTTGAAATATATTACACAATAACAGACAATGTCACTAAACAGAAAGAAGGATATTATAAAAATCTGTCCGACTTAATTTTGAAACTAGACGAGACTAAAACAATCCACTTTGATAATCAAACTGGAGACGGGCATTATGGAGAAAATATAAACAGCATTTACTTTACTTCAAATAATGCTAAAACATTTGACATTATCATAAGTACTGCTGGATATAAGATTGTTTCTATTCAAATAAATAAAGATGCAGGAACAGGAGAAAAAGCGGATTAATAAATATTTTTATTTATTATTTATAAATTTATATGATATAAATATGTGAATATGTAAATAAAATTGCTTTATAGTTAACATTAATAATAACGTTTAGATTATTAAGATGGAGGAAGAAAAAGATGAGTATAGTTCAGTCAATAGTTTATGGAATTGTTCAGGGAATTGCTGAATTTCTGCCGATTTCAAGTACTGCTCATTTAGTTTTGATTCCATGGTTTTTTGGCTGGAAGGATCCAGGAATTGTATTTGATGTTGCGCTGCATTTAGGAACTGCTATTGCTGTTATATTATTTTTTATAAAAGACTGGATTATTTTAATTCGTGCAGGTTTTACAAAACCAAAATCTGATAATGGTAAACTATTCTGGTTTATCGTAATTGCTACTATACCAGGTGGTCTTGCAGGAGTATTTCTTGATAAATATATGGAGAATTTAAGAAACCCTCTTTTAATTGGGATTGTTTTAATAGCTTTTGGTATTATTTTGTATTTAGCAGATAAGATAAGTAAAAATGAAATAGAGTTAAAAAATATTGGATTTTTAAGAAGTTTCATTATAGGTATATCGCAGGTATTTGCAGTTATACCTGGTATATCACGTTCGGGAGTAACAATGTCTGCAGGTCGATTTTCAGGCATAAAAAGAGAAGGTATAGCTAAATTTACATTCCTGCTATCAACTCCGATAATACTCGGAGATGGACTGTATCATGCAAAAAACCTTAAAAATGTACCGATTGATAAAGCACCATTTGTAATTGCTATTTTAACTTCAGCTATAATTGGAGCATTAAGTATAAAATTTTTATTAAATTATCTAAAAAAAAGAGGATTTGGTTTATTTGTAATTTACAGGTTTGCTTTGGGTGTTTTTGTAATAGTATTATATTTTATAAGATTATATAAATAATAAATAGTTTTCTTAAATTCATTTATTTTTCATTTAATTATGAAATGATAACTGAAAGGATAAAATAATCCTATATTGAGTTTAATTATAAGCTGAAACTTAATATTACTTTTTATATTAAATTACTTAGATTAAGAAAATATTAGAATATTATATATCTTAAGACTTGGGGTCACATGAGCTAATAGTTATTTATATTTTATTGAATATATATTTAAGAATAGAGATATAAATGAATGGTGATATTGAAGTTTCTTATTACGGGCAATCTTTATTTGTAATAAAATCTTCCAGCAATATTAAAATAGGTATAGATCCTTATAATAAGTTTGTAAAACCAGATTTACCTGATATTACAGTTGATATTGCATTAATTACCCATAATCATCCCGATCATTCAAATATTTCCTTATTTAAAGGAAATCCAACCGTTATAAAAAAACCTGGCTTATATTATATAAATAATATAAATATTGAGGGAATACAGGTATTTCATGATAATTTAAAAGGCTTTTTAAGAGGAAAAAATATTGTATTTAAATTTGAAGTTGACAGTATTATATTTGCCCATCTTGGTGATATAGGACACATACCTTCTGATATTGTTATAAATAAATTACTTGATGTTGATATTTTAATGATTCCCGTGGGAGGGAAATTCACAATAGATTATAAGAAAGCATCTGAAATTATTAGTAATTTCAATCCAAGAATTGTAATTCCTATGCATTACAGAACTAAGGATTCCAAGTTTAAATTTCCTGATACGATAGATAATTTTTTAAGCTTGTATCCTGATTATAAAAATATGGAAAATACTGTACGCATAAATAAAGAAAATTTACCAGAAAAAACAGAAATTTGGGTTTTAAAATTCTAAAATTTAAAATTTCTAAAAAAGGGAAGATAAAAAATTAAGAAAGCAATAAACATAATATTTATTTTAATAATTATAATTTTTATTTTTACAGGTTGTTCGAAAAAAGTTTCTCAGGCCGATACGAGTTCAACTGCAACTGGTACTTATTCAGTTCAGACTACCAAATCAGTTTCAACAGAAAGAAAGGCTTCTATGACAACGGAAACTAATGTAACAGGCAGCACTACAAATATACGGGAATCTGATACAGTCAAAGATGTTGATGGTAATATTTATCATACAATTAAAATTGGCAGTCAAGTCTGGATGGTTGAAAATCTTAAAGTAACCCATTACCGCAACGGTGATCCTATAACAAATGTTACTGATGGAAAACTATGGAGTAATATTACAACTGGGGCGTATTGCAATTATAATAATGATGAAAAAAATGCAATTATTTATGGGTGTCTTTATAATTGGTATGCAGTAAATGACAACCGAAATATTTGTCCGGCAGGATGGCATGTTCCTGCAGATGAAGAATTTAAGATACTCGAAACTTATCTTGGGGGAAGCAATATTGCAGGAGGTAAAATGAAAGAAGCTTCAGTAACACATTGGGTAAACCCGAATACTG
>JAMDEN010000131.1 GCA_023487035.1 Actinomycetota bacterium | reverse complement strand
AAGTGGAGTGTATATTATAGATAGAAATTAGAAATATTTAAATCCTCATTTTTAACATTAGCAGTTCCAACAAGTTTATCCTTATACCAGAACCTGATTTCAGCAAGTCCGGATTTTTTATCAGGGACAATCCTTAAATAAACTCTTTCTCTTATGGGAACTTCAGATACATTCAGTTCAAGATTATTAATGGATATTTTTCTATATGCATTTACAGCACTATTATCTCTTAGAGCAAATATATCCTTTGCTTAAAACAAATGGAGAAGGTATTACAAATTCCCTAAACAGGGATCTTTTATCATCAAATGCACGGTAAAACCTTTCATCAGGAATTTCTCCAGTTGTGCTGTGAACCTTGATAACTGTTATATCTTTTAAGTTCCGAGGCCAAAACTTGCCTTGCATCCTCTATTTCTTTTATTCCTTCCCTTTCCATTACCTTTTGCTTGGGGTGATAGTGCGTAGATAAGTTTAATACCAAGCTCAGCCAGTACCTGCTTAAACTTAAGGATCAGCCTCATCTGTTACCTTTATATGATTTCTTTAAGAAGCTGTCTCTTCCCTGAACAAATCTAAGAATTTAAGTGGCTGTTAACATACCATAAATATAAAGTACCATATTTTAAGGTGGTGGATTTTACACTCTCAATATGAGCTTAAGCTTGTTTGGCTCTCTAAAAAATCTCCGTATAGTATCTTCCGGCTGTAATCATCAAGAGTGGTAATAAGGTACCACTTGTCTTTAAGCATAAGGGCTCCACTTGTGGTGGGAGCTGTCATGCTTAAAGAAGTTCGCCAATGTAATTGGTAAGTACCTGCCGTTCGTGAGCCTTAGGTTTTTTTGCCTTATCATAAAACCCGAATCTTCTGGCCCTGTCTATTATTGTTCAAAAGAGACACTTTATGGCAATATTTTTAAGAGTAGCAAATCCTTTATATAGCTATAGTTGTAATATTTTATGGGATTAGATTTGTCATCAATCATGCACTTATCAATATATAACTTGTCAGGATATCATCCTCAACTTCACCTGAAATCTTTCTGTTAATAGATCCTCTTGAATAATCTAAGGAAAAAGCATCTGGGTTTTGTCTGTATTTTTTAAGTATCTTAAAAGAATCTTGACCGGCCTATACCTGAATTTGAAAGTATATAGCTAAGCTCGATTTCTTTTCTTATATAGCTTTCAAGTAAGTGATTTGACCTGATTGTTTAAAAAATCTTTTATAAAGTTGATCTGTCATGATTTTACTCCTTTTGCTTTACGGTTTTTACAATAAAGGATAAATCATAACAAAACCAGGTAAAACTTTTATCATTATCCACTTATTAATTTTTCAAAGAACATTGGACTTGACAAGTCCACTTTTGATTTTTAAATAGCCCAGTTTTGATTTTTAGCTAACATAGGTTGTAAATAAATATAATAAGCAAATCAATAAAGGTTAAAAAATTAAGAAATTTCAAGATTATAAATAAAAATATTTTATTAAAAAACTAAATTAATTACTTTAAATTATTAAAAATTTCAGTATTAATTAAAATAACTATTGCATTTAAATATATATATGTTAATATCATATATATATATTAAATGTACACTATATGATAAAAAGGAGAAAAGATTATGTGTGGACAAGGATTTAATTCAGGAAGGTTTTCAGGATGCGGCTGCGGGAATATGAATATGCATGGACCCTGGCATATGCATGGGACAGAAATGTACAGTCCGGAGCAATTCAGACATTGGGGCTGCTGTGATCCTGTTTATCCCAGTAAGAAGGAACAGGTTGAACGTTTAAAAGAATACAAACAAAAACTTCAGGATGAATTAAATGAAGTTGAAAATAGACTGAAAGATTTTGAATAATATTTTGATTAATAAATTATAATATTCTATCTTAAATATTATTTAATATATTAATAATATTAAAAAGGTAGAAGTAGGGTCTATTATGTGTGATGATAAAAATAATAATATATCAAAATGTTCCTGTATGGGTGGAAGATCGAGCAGGTATTTAGTACCTGCTCTTCTTCTGCTTTTAGCAGAAAAAAGCTCTCATGGTTATGAGCTTACTGAAAGATATTCAGATCTTGGCTTTACATATGCAAATTTTGATCCAGGTGCTATATATAGAACACTCAGGCTTCTGGAATCAGAAAATCTAATAAAATCAAAATGGGAAACTGATGATATAGGACCAGCTAAAAAAATTTACTCTATAACCCCTGAAGGATTAGAGATGCTTTCAAGCTGGATTGCAGATATTGAAAAAAGAAAAAATATTTTTGAAAATTTTTTGCAAAGATTTAAGAATTTAAAATCATTTTAACTCATTAAAGGAAAAAAGTACGTAAGTATTAGCCTGTGTTTTTTCTGCAATCTCATAAAAATTAATCGCCAAATAGCTTTATTAAAAAATTATTTGACGATTAATTTATTCAGATGCCAAATTTTTAATTATAAAATATATGATATTTATTTATAAAGTTTATTGATAAATTTAAATATATAGATATAATATGAAAAAGTTACCTGTAAAAAAACGAGATAAGTTAAGGAGTAAAAATGACAGACAGACAAAAAGAAAAATATAAATATTTTATAAACATATTTTTTATTTATTGACATAGAGCATTATTTTAAAGGAGGTAAAAATGTCTGATGAATCTGTGGTAAAAAAATTGTCTTTTCTTGACCGTTTCCTTACCTTGTGGATATTTATAGCAATGGCAGTAGGTGTAGGAATAGGTTATTTATACCCTGATATTGCTAATATTTCGACAAAATTATCTGTTGGTACAACTAATATTCCCATAGCAATCGGCCTTATTTTAATGATGTATCCGCCACTGGCAAAAGTAAAATATGACGAGTTAGGAAAAGTATTCCGTAACTATAAGGTTTTAGGATTATCGCTTGTACAAAACTGGATAATAGGGCCTGTGTTGATGTTTTTTCTGGCAATTATTTTCCTGAGAGGTTACCCGGAATATATGGTTGGCCTTATAATGATTGGACTTGCACGTTGTATAGCTATGGTTATCGTATGGAATGAGTGTGCAAAGGGAGATACTGAATATGCCGCAGGTCTTGTGGCATTTAATTCAATTTTCCAGGTTATAACTTACTCAGCTTATGCATATACATTTATAACAGTTCTGCCAAAGTTTTTTGGTTTAAAGGGAGCTGTTGTTACTATATCCATATGGGAAGTTGCAAAAAGTGTCCTGATATATCTTGGTATCCCATTTTTTGCTGGAATGATAACAAGATTTGTTCTGGTTAAGCTAAAAGGTAAAGTATGGTACGAAAAAATTTTTATTCCTAAAATCAGCCCTGTTACATTAATTGCATTACTTTTTACTATTATAGTAATGTTTTCATTAAAAGGTGAATATATTGTAAAGATTCCTTTAGATGTTGTAAGAATTGCAATACCACTTCTTTTATATTTTGTTATTATGTTTTTTATATCATTTTTTATGGGCAAGGCGATAAAAGCAAGATATGCGCAGGTTGCAACGCTTGGTTTTACTGCAGCTAGCAATAATTTTGAACTTGCAATTGCTGTATCTGTTGCTGTATTTGGAATAAACTCAGGAGCAGCATTTGCTGCTGTGGTGGGACCTCTTGTTGAAGTACCTGTTCTTATAAGTTTGGTAAATGTTGCCTTATATTTCAAAAAACATTTATTTAAAGAAGCTGATGAATGTAATTAATATAAATATAAATAAATATATATGAATATTGAATATAATATTATAAAAAAATTTAATATAATAAATAAAATATAATTTATTTGCAAATAATTTTATTATAGTTATAGTGAACGATTTGCAAATATTTTTATCCATTATAATTTTTTATAATTATTAAAAAATAACATGAAGGATTCCAAATTAAATAAAATAATAAAAGTAATTAAAGCTTTATCTGATGAAAGCCGTATCAGGATAGTTAATCTGTTAAAAACTAAAGATGAGATTTGTGTTTGTGAATTAACAGAAATTATAAATTTATCTCAGCCAACAATATCTTCTCATTTAAAGAAACTTTATGAAGCAGAAATTATAGATTTTAAAAAAGAAGGCTTATGGGTAAATTATTATTTAAACAAAGAAATGGATAATGAAATCGAGACATTAGTTAATTTGCTTAGTAAATATATCAAAGAAGATTTTATTATTAAACAAGATTTTTTAAAAATTTCTAGTTTAGATAGATTTACTATATGTAAGAAATAAAAGATTCCTATTGATTACATGTAATATAAATATAGCCTAATATGATTTATTTCACATATATATAAGTCCAAATAGGTATGTTTAAATCCATGCCAGTTTGCAGCCGATGTTGCACTCCCAAGGGATGTAACAATAGAAATAAAAAAATTAAATAAATAAAATAATTATTTAATAAAAATATTTAAAATATTTTAATAAAACTAATATTACATAAAATAAAAAAATAATTATTTTTCATTAAATATACTCTTATATAAATCTTCACCATAGCTAGTTTGTAATGGCTCACCTTCAGTTATTTTAAAAGTTCTACTTCCATCTTGTTGTCTTTGAGCTCTTAAAAAGATGGCATTTTCAAGATTTTTGTTATAAAAACTACTTGCAAATTCATACAAATGAGTAACGAAAAAAATCTTGATATGCTTTTCTAATAATGCAGAAATTATTTGCCTGGCAATCTCTGATCCTTCTCGTTCGTTGGTAGCTGCAAAAGATTCGTTAAACAGTATTATAGAATTTGTTGTTATATTATTTATAATATCACTCATCCTGGAAAGCTCTTCATCAAGTTTTCCACTTTTCATAGTAGAATCTTCTTTTCGTTTGTAATGAGTAAAAAGATTATCACAAATATTTGAACTAAAATGTTCTGCAGGTACAAACATTCCGCATTGCATCATTAATTGTGAAAGTCCTATACTTCTTAAAAATGTAGATTTACCTCCTTGATTTGCTCCCGTAATTATAAATAATTCTTTATTATCTGCGTCTAGATCATTTCCAATAATTTCTTTTTTCATAGTCAAAGCTAAACATATATCATATAATCCTTTAAAAGAATGTTTTCTTGTATTAATTGAGGTTGGAATTGGAAAAGATAATGGCTCATTAATTTTTGTAAGGGTATCAAATAAATTTAAACAACCGATATAAAATGCTAGTTCAATACGAACCATATTAAAAAAGCTGAGTATATGATCTGTTGATTGTGCTAATGCGTTAGCCACAAGATTAGTTCCCTTGTCTCTTAATTCAGATAAAGCTCTCGCACCACTTTCATCTCTGTCACTTATAAAAAAAGTATAAGAAGGAGATTTTGTTAAAAATAAATTTTTTACCCATCCTGTATTTTTTTTAATTTGCTTACGAAGAATATAGTTAACACCTTTATTTGCTTCGCCTAATTCTGCGCTGATCAAAACACCATTATTAAATTTAAGCTCTTTTAAATGGTTTTGTATAACTAAAAAATAGTCATCAGTTAATTCTTGTTTTAGCATAAGAAAAAATCTTTTAAATCCATCAGATTGAAATTTATCTAAATTTTCTAAAGCAATACTTCTTAATTTTTTAAGAATTTCCAAAAACAACTGTAAAACTTCTATTGATCTACTAAGTATTACATCTGGATATCTGCTTAAAAAGCCAAAATAAACTTTTTTTTCACGTTCAATTGCCTCTACTGCTAATTCATAAATTTCTTTAATAATTAATGGGTTCTTTAAACAATCCTTGAATATATCTTGGCGATATAATATTGTATCTATATCATTTTTAAAACATAAAAGTATTGCCTTTTTAATTACATCAAATAAAAATTTATCATTATTTGCCATTGCATTAAGTAATGTATTTAGTTCAAGATCTTGTATCAATTCAGCTTCATTTATTGGCAATTTTTCTTCAATATCAAAATCACGATTTTTGTACATTAAAAAAACTTTCATGATTTTATACGCTCCCTTAATGCTTCATATGTCAATTGGTATTTTTGAGCAATTGATATTGCATATGCAAGCCCACCTGCAGCCTTTCTTAAAATTTTATATGTCCGCATTGCTATATTGTTTGGATCAACATTACTTACCATACTTACAATTTTTTCACTTAATGATGCTAATTCATCTATAAATGTTACGTATACGCAAAGTAAATCTAATTGAATAATTTTTTCCATTATTTTTTTTCCTAAAAATATTGCGTCTTTTAACGTTGTGGAGTTAAAAATTTCATTTAATATAACAATACTATTAGGAGAGGCTTGACTTAAAATATTGTAAATTGAAATTAAATCATCCTGCAGTTTTCCATGAAGGTTTCTTATGTTTTCTTCTTTTTCAAAATGAGTAAATAATTTATCAAATAAATAAAGTTGAGCATTTCTACCAGGTACAGGACATCCTAAAGTTGCCAAATAATGTAGTTGTCCAAACATGCGGGCAAATGTTGTCTTACCCCCCTGGTTTGGCCCAGAAACAATAAATATTCTTTCCCTGTCTTTTAAATAAAAATCATTGCATACAATTTTAGAATTTTCGTTTATCAATTTATAAGCAAGAGCTAGGTCAAAACCATCATAATTATAGATTTCTTTAGTTTGATTAGAAATAATTGGGTAACAAAAATTTAAACCTAAGTTTTTGAATATAGTCATATATTCTGAATAAGCAATATAAAATTGTACTTCCCTATCAAAAGTATTTATAGTTTCATCAAAAAAATTCTTATTTTTTATGTAATAATTATCAAGATTTATAAATATATCAGAATATAATTGAGCTACTAACTCTAATATTCTTGCTTCAACATGATTCATATCTATTGGAGAAGTAAATTTCACAAGATAATCCTTAACAGCTCCTTGTTTAAATTTTTCAAATGTGGCTACAACCTCCATACTATAGTCAGGCTCATTTTCATATTTACGAACTTTAACCCCACTACCTTTTATTTGGATGCAGTACTTTATAGTTTTTAAATCTTCTATAAGTTTTTTTGTTACTTTCTTAAGAGAAATAAATTCTTCTGAATTTACATACTTTGTTAAATATTTCTGAAAAGCT
>JAMDEN010000107.1 GCA_023487035.1 Actinomycetota bacterium | reverse complement strand
AGACTTGGCAAAAGTTTTAATGGCCAGAAAATTATAGGTTTTGGTTATGATAAAGATGTTCTTGAACGTGCAGGAATAGAAGAAGCTGATGCTTTTGCTGCTTTAACTCATGGTGATAATAGAAATATTGTTGCTGCTTTAATTGCAAAAAAGGAATACAAGGTTCCGATAGTTATTGCAAGAATTTATGATCCTGTAAGAGCAATAGTATATAATAAGCTTAGCATTACAACTATTTCTCCAACCAGATGGGGGGCAAATAAAATAAAAGAGCTTATTTGCCAGAAAGATATAAATTCGCAGCTTAGTTTAGGTAATGGCGAAGTTGAAATAATAGAAATTGAAGTTCCTTATAATTTTAAAGGTTTAACATACGACAAAATTAATGTTCCAGGTGAAATAATGGTTACTGCTGTTACAAGATTAGGAAGAGCTTTCGTTCCTGTTGTTGGATCTGAAGTTAAGGAAGGGGATATAATGCTTTTATCTGTTGCTTCAGAATCAATTCCGAAATTAAAAGATTTTATGGGCTTGGGAATCAGGAGGAATGTATGAATATTTTAATTATTGGTGCCGGTAAGGTAGGAAGAAAACTCGCAAATGATATGATTGGAAAAGGATATAATGTAAAATTAGTAGAGAAAGATGAATCTGTTTGTGATAAGATTGAAAAAAAAGAAAATCTGGAAGTAATTTGTGGCGATGGCTGCGATCCCCTGGTTCTTGAATTAGCGGGAATTAAAATTGCTGATATTGTAGCGGCAGTTACAAGTGATGATGAAGATAACCTTGTTGTAGCTCAACTGGCAAAATTACAACCAAACAAACCTAAAGTAGTTTCTATTATAAATCATCCAAAAAATGAGTGGCTTTTTAATAAAAAATGGGGAATTGATGCATCAGTATGCTCGACTTCCATCTTAGCCGAGATAATTGAAAAAGAAATAGCTGATAAATAAGAAATTAAAAATTTTAATTTAATGGATTTAAAAAACAAAGAAGACTTTAAAAAATATATTTTATCTCCACTATTAAATAAGATTAAAGAAGAATTTCTTTATAAAAAAATTGATTTTGAAAAATTTTATAGATTTGAAATAGAAATACATAATCCCCAGGATATTCCCGATCCCTTATACTGGCTTTCCTGCCAGAATGAACAAATAAAAATTTACTGGTCAAACAGAGATAAAAGTTTTTGCTGTAGCGGAATAGGAGTTGCAGATATGTTTGCTGACGGCTCTGTAAATGATGGAAGTAATAATTATTTTATTAAAAATATTTTTGATCTTATTAAATTAAGAATTTCTAATGCAGAAGACAATATCAGGTATTATGGCTGTATTGCATTTGACGAAAATGACAAAGTTGACTCGTATTGGAATTCTTTCGGTAAAATTTATTTTTTTGTTCCAAAAGTAGAATTATATAAGATAAAAGGAAAAACATTTTTAGCTTGTAATATTTTTTATAATCCTGATGATTCAAAATCAAAAAAAGAAATTTATGAAGAATTGCAGGTATTTTTTGAAAATATACAACCATTTGTTAAACCTGAACAAATAAAAAATATAAAATTTATAAACAGAAAAGATAATCCAAAGAAGGATTTATGGGGAAAAAATATTAAACAAGTAATTTCTATTTTTGACTTTGAAAAAATTAAGAAAATTGTTCTTTCAAGAAAGTCAGTATTTGAGTTACAAGAAAATATTGATCCTGTTTTACTTTTAGCATTACTGAAAAAATTAAATATTGAAACTTATGATTTTTGTTTTCAAAATAAAAATATGGATGGCTTTATAGGTTGCACACCTGAATTACTATATTCAAGAGCAGATAATAAAATATTTAGTGAAGCTGTAGCTGGCACTATTTTGAAAGGTAAAAATCCCGAGGAAGAAGAAAAATTAGGGCAAAATTTACTTAAATCAAAAAAAGATTCTAGTGAATATAAATTTGTTTTTGATTCAATAAAAAATGATCTAAGAAAAATATGCACAGAAGTAAAAATTTTAAAGGAAAAAGAAATATTGAAATTAAGCTATGCCCAGCATATTTACAGCCAGTTTGAAGGAAGCTTAAAACCTGATATTGACGATTATGAAATTATTTCTACATTTCATCCTACACCAGCTGTTTCAGGTTATCCAAAAAAAAATATCAAATCTTTAATCAAAAGATATGAGACTTACTTTAGAGGTTTTTATGCAGGTCCTGTTGGCTGGATAGGTAAAAACAGTTCAGAATTTGTTGTTGGTATAAGATCAGCATTGATTAATAAACGGATTATCTCGATTTTTTCAGGTGCCGGTATTGTTAAAAAATCTTCTTATGATACTGAATGGAATGAAATTGAAAATAAAATATCTCCATTTTTAAAAATTCTAAAGAAATAAAAATTTAAAATTTTAAATAATATTTTTATTATTCATTAATTAATAATTTTATGTATGTTACAGAAAAATTATAATTTAAATACATTTTGGGCAGAATTAATAATTGAGGAACTTATCAGGAATGGAGTTGATTATTTCTGCATTTCTCCAGGTTCAAGGTCTACTCCTTTAATTACTGCAATTGCAAGAAATAAAAAAGCAAAAAAAATTATTTGTTTTGATGAAAGAGGGAGTGCCTTTCATGCTTTGGGTTATGCACAAGCAAAAAATAAGCCTGCAGCTGTTATAGTTACCTCAGGTACCGCAGTCGCAAATTTATTTCCTGCAATCGTGGAAGCATATCAGAATAATATTCCAATGATTGCTTTAACAGCAGATAGACCACCAGAACTTATGGATGTCGGGGCAAACCAAACCATAAATCAGATAAAAATATTTGGAATGTATGCAAAATGGTATTTTAACTTTCCTTGTCCTGATAAAAACATATCTCCCAAAATGGTGCTTACAACTGTTGATTATGCTGTTTATCTTAGCTTAAATAGTCCGTCTGCTCCTGTGCATCTTAACTGCATGTTTAGAGAACCTTTAGAACCATTAGAATTTAATGAAGATTATGTTGATAAAAAATACGTTGAAGATATAAATCATTGGATTATGGAAAATAAGCCATATACTTCATATATTAATTCAAAAAAAATTACTAATGATATAAATGATATAAAATATGTTAGTGAAATAATTAATAAAGAGAATAAAGGGCTTGTATCTGTTGGAAGATTAAAAAATAATGAAGAAAGAAAAACAGTGCTTGAATTTATAAAAAAAATAAATTGGCCAGTTTATGCTGATATAACTTCAAACTTAAGACTTAATAAATATGTTGATACAAATATAATAAAACACTTTGACCAGGAATTTTTATCATCTGATTTTAATAAGAAAGCTGCCCCAAAAACAGTAATTCATTTTGGAGGCAGAATTACATCAAAAAGATTTGACCAGTTTTTAAATCAGAATAAACCTGAAAATTATATAATTATAAAAGATAATCCTGTTCGTTATGATCCTGTTCATCTTATTACCCGGCATATTGAATGTGATATAGCGTATTTTTGTAACAATATTTCAAGTTTGATAAAAACTGTTAAAAAAAACAGCTTTAAGGATTTTTATGAAATAAAAGCAAAAAAAGCACAGGAAATAATAGATAATAATATTAAAAATGAAGTTAAGGCAAGTGAAGTATTTATTTCAAGATTTATTTCAGAAGAAATACCAGATAATTCATGTTTGTTTTTATCTAACAGCATGCCAGTAAGGGATGTGGAATTATACGGGAAAAGTAGTGATAAAGATATAATTATTGGTACAAATAGAGGGGTGAGTGGAATAGATGGTATTATTTCATCTGCAATTGGTTTTGCTGCAGGTTGTAATAAAGTATGCACTTTACTTATAGGTGATCTTGCCTTTATTCATGATTTAAATGCCCTTGCAACAATTAAATCAGTAAAAGTACCTTTAATAATAGTTTTAATTAATAACAATGGAGGTGGAATTTTTGATTTTCTTCCAATATCAAAATTTAACGATATTTTTGAAAAATATTTTATAACACCTCATGATTTAAATTTTAAAAACATAGCAAAAACTTTTAACATTAGTTATTATTCTGTATTTACAAATATTGATTTTAGTAAAGCTTATAAAGATGCTTTAAACGTAGCCAAAATAACATCAAAATCATCACTAATAGAAGTTTTTAGTGAAAGAGAAATTAATTTAAGAATAAGAAAAAAAATAAAAAATGAAATTCTTGATATGCTTGAGAAATAATTAATATTAGCTTTAAGGATGAGATGAAATGATTAAAGTAAAATGGAAAAGTTCTGGTGATTACAAGGATATTAAATATCACAAATTTGAAGGTATTTCAAAAATTACTATAAACAGACCTGAAGTTAGAAATGCATTCCGCCCTTTAACTATCAAAGAAATTTCAGATGCTTTGAAAGATTCAACTTTTGATAATGAGATAGGAGTAATTATTTTAACAGGTGAAGGTGATAAAGCATTTTGTTCAGGAGGAGATCAGAAAATTAGAGGCAATGCAGGATATAAGGATGAAAACGGCAAGGAAAGTTTAAATGTGTTGGAACTTCAAAGACAAATAAGAACATGTCCTAAACCTGTTATAGCGATGGTTGCAGGGTATGCAATTGGTGGAGGAAATGTTTTGCAGCTTGTTTGTGACTTAACTATTGCAGCAGAAAATGCTGTTTTTGGCCAGACGGGGCCAAAAGTAGGTTCTTTTGATGGTGGTTATGGTTCGAGTTATCTTGCAAGAATAGTAGGGCAAAAAAAAGCAAGAGAGATATGGTTTTTATGTAAAAAATATACTGCTAAGGAAGCTTTGGAAATGGGAATGATAAATGCAGTCGTACCTCTTGAAAAGCTTGAAGAAGAAACAATAAACTGGTGTAAAGAGATACTGGCCAATTCTCCTACGGCTATAAAGTGCATTAAAGCTGCAATGAATGCTGATGTTGATGGGCAAACTGGACTTCAGGAACTTGCTGGCCTGACAACAATGTTATTTTATCAGACACCCGAAGCACAAGAAGGCAGGGATGCCTTTATTGAAAAAAGAAAACCTGATTTCAAAAAATATTAAGAAAATTAATAAATGAAACCATTCTTATGGAAAAAATATCAAAAATAAAAATATGGTTTTTAAGTACCCGACCAAAGACATTACCTGCAGCAGCAGCTCCTGTAATAATAGGATTAGCTTTATCTTTTTATAGCATAAGACATGAGTTAAAAATTTTATTCTTATATAATTTAAGATTCAATATTTTAATTGCTTTTTTTACATTAATTTCTGCTTTACTTATTCAAATTGGAACAAATCTTGCAAATGATTATTTTGATTATATAAAAGGAGCAGACAATGAAAAAAGAATAGGACCTGTAAGATTGATGCAGGTGGGTTTAGTTAAAAAAAATGAAATGCTGACAGCTTTTATTATAACTTTTATTTTAGCAATGATTTTTGGAATATTTCTAATAATCAGGGGAGGCTATCCCATATTAATCATTGGTGTATTTGCTATAATCTGTGGAATTCTTTATACAGCCGGGCCAGCCCCTTTAGGTTATATCGGGCTTGGAGACATTTTTGTTTTTATTTTTTTTGGATTAATTTCAGTTGCTGGGACTTATTATCTTCAAACTTTAAAAATAAATCTTACAGTTTTTATAGCAAGCATTGCTCCAGGATTACTTTCAGTAGCAATACTTGTTGCAAATAATATAAGAGACATAAAAACAGATAGCCAGTCAGGAAAAAAAACTTTAATAGTAAGATTTGGTTATAATTTTGGAATTTTTGAATATTTATTTTGTATAATTACTGCTCATATAATTCCGATAATACTTGTATTAATCACAAAATTACATTATTTTTCATTAATCTCAGTATTAACAATATTACTGGCTATAAAACCTGTAAAAATTATTTTTTCAAAACCATCTCCACAATTTTTAATTCCTGTTTTAGGAAAAACAAGCCAAATTTTATTAATTTTTTCCATTTTATTTTCAATAGGATGGAATATTAATATATAATTTTAATTTTTATGGAAAAAGTAATTAAGTTTGATATATTTAAGTATGAGCTTCCGTTACTTAAGCCTTTAATTATAAAAAACAGACAGTTAAGTTCAAGGCGTGGAATAATTATTAATATTCAAACATCATCAGGTTTATCAAGCTTTGGAGAAATTGCTCCACTTCCGTTTTTCCATAAAGAAAGTCTTTCTCAAGGTATAATTCAAATAAAAGATTTAGCGAAATTTATTATTGACTGTAAACTATATACTGATGTAAGTTTTAATTCAGAAAATAAAAATAAATTAAATGATATAAATTTTTTAAATAAAAAAAGCTCAATTAAAAGTATTAATTCTAAAAATATTAATCCGTTTGATTTTAACTTTAGTCTTTCATCTATATATAATTTTTTTGCCAATAATAATTTAAATGAAAATATTTTTCCATCAGTAAGGTTTGGAATTGAAATGGCTTTGTTAAATTTAATATTTTTAAGACGTGATTTTAAGATTATTTTAAATAAGGAAGTTAAAAATGTTTTACCTGTTTGCAAATTATGTATGACTATGGAATCTGATATAGAAAAGAATATCTTCCAAGTAATAAATGAAGGTTATAAGGTTATAAAAATAAAGGTTGGAAAAGAATCTTTAGAACAGGAAATATATAAATTAAAAAAAATAAAGCGTATTCTAATAAATGATAAAAATAATAAAAATAAAATAAAAATCAGACTTGATTCAAACGGATTATGGACTTTAGATGAAGCTGTTTACTTTGGAAATGAAATTGGTGCTGAATTAATAGAGTATATTGAGGATCCTTTAAATGATTTAAGACTTTATGAAAATTTTTTCAATAAAACTGGAATTCCTGTTGCGGTTGACGAAAAACTAAACGAATTTTTAAAGTTTTATGAAATGGGAAAAAATATTACCAGGAATTTAAATTATTTAAAAGCATTTATATTGAAGCCGTCTCTTATTGGCGGGTTTTTAAAAACTGCAGAATTAATTAAAATAGCACAGGAAAATAACTTAATGGCAGTTTTAAGCAGTTCCTTTGAAAGTAGTATTGCTATTTCATCGATAGCATTATTTGCTTTCTCAA
>JAMDEN010000042.1 GCA_023487035.1 Actinomycetota bacterium | reverse complement strand
ATTACGATATGGATATATTTTCTTATAATTTTTTTTAAGATGTCTGCAAGATTGAGCTAGAAATCTGCCGGATCGATCCTTTGAATTTCTTCAATACGGTCAAAGTCCTTATCTGCAGATATTATCTTTTTTATATCGTTGGTAATCATAACAGCTGCGTGTACGATATCCCTCGGGGTAATATTCTCATTTTTATATTCAGCCGCAAGTTCTATCATCTTTTCAATCTCTTTTTTGCCAATCGCAAGTATTTCCAATCCCAGTGCATAAATATCCTTTAGAAGAGATACGGCAGTATCCTGCTGACCAATAAGACTGTACCGGTAGAGTATCTCCTGAAATATCTCGCTATCAACAACAGGCTGCCCGTATTTTTGTTCAAAAGAACCGTCACCGAATGCGAGGACTAAATCTGCGCACGGTTTTTTGTAATGATGGTCTTTTCCCCGGGCATACATGAAAATGCTTGTATCTGCAATGTAAACATCCTTCATTCTGCATGCCCCTGCGCAATCTGTTTTTCAATCTCCTCCCATTCGGGCATTTCTTCATCTGCTGCAACTATTCTTTGGGCTGCCTCCATTTTCTTTTTTTTGGAAACCCTTTCATCCGGGATGACAACTTCTTCTATAGTATCCCGAATAAGTGCTCCTACCGACTTTTTATATAACCTCGCTTTCAGCTCCAGTTTTTTATACTTATCCGGATCAAATAATATCATTACTTTTTTTGTCAAGGCCATAATTTTCCTTTCTATATATCTATATACAGATAAATATAATCCATATACGTATTTCCGTCAACAGGGTTGCAGTTACCTGAAAAAGGGCTAAAATTCCTGTTTTAATCTTAAATTTCGATTAAAAATCGAAGAAAAAGCTAAGTTGCAAGATTTTTATGTAATGCTTATTTATATAATGCTTGTTAAATGCTTATTATTTTTTTTTTTTGATTATTTTTTATTGATTAATTTTTGAAATGCTTCAACAGTGTCTTTTATGCTATTATCCCATGAAAACACTTCTTCAACTCTTTTTTTATTCATTTCACCTGATTTTTTAGCCTCATCAGGATTTTCAACTGCCCATAATATTTTATCTGCAAGATTTTCCACTTTATCTCCTTCTGCAAAAATTCCTCCATCTCCAAGAAACTTACGGTTATTTTTTGAATCAAAACAAACTACGGGTAGCCCTGCACCCATATAATTTATTACCTTACCGCTTGCTTCACCTGCTTTATCCACTTTAGGCTCAACAGCAACATCACTTATTAAAAGATAGTCAGGAAGATTAAAATAATCTACCATGCCCGTCAAATGAACATTGCTTGCAACCCCAAGTTCTCTTATCCTTTTTTGTGTTTCTTCTACAGGATAACCTGCAATTAAAAAATGAACATCTTTTCTTTTTGAAAGAACTAATGGAATTGCATCTACAAGATTCCATATACCTTTTGCAGCAAGAAGAGCTCCAGTAAAAATTACAAGTGGTGCATTTTCAGGAATACCTAAATCTTTTTTAAAGTCTTTTTTGGGAGGTTTATTAAAAAAGTCAGTATGAACTCCATCTATTACCACTTTTACTTTTTCAGGCTTAATATTAAATCTGTTTTTTATTATTTCACCATTGGATACTGAACTGCATATAAAAAAATCAGGCATATTACATATAAATTTTTCAAAATTATGGAAGAACCATTTCACAATTTTATTTTTAAGCCAGTTAAAAGTCCCCAGCTCAGAAGTAAGGCTTCCCTGTACATCAAAAACAAGAGGAATTCTCCCAAAAGTTATTAAATATTTTATAAGACCTCCAATAAAAGCACCTTCATGAAGATGTCCATATATTATGTCAGGTTTTTCCTTTAGATATACTGAAGCTGCTTTAAAAAATAATAAAATATCTATGTAAAATTTATGCCAGGAAGGTCCAGCTTCAAGCTTTTTATACCATGGAATATTTATTATTCTTCTTATATCAAGACCTTCAAGGTTTCGCCCGTTATGGTAAGTGCAGATTATATTTTGATAGCCATACTTCTCAAGAGCCTTCATTTCACCAAGTATTCTCATATGGCAACCACGATCTGCAAAAAAGGGAGTTGGGACAATATTTAATACTTTTATTTTGTTTTTTTGTTTAATTTTTTGTATCATTTCCCAAATTATTTTTTAAATTTTTAATTAATGCAAAAGTAAAATAATAAATACAAAGTATAAAAATAATTTTTTTATGTATCTTAATGAAATCTTTATTTTTAATAAGACCAAACAATCAAGATAAGATTATTTATACTATAATTTTTATTTATAACATAATATATAATAAAAATATAATATAAAATAAATCTAAACTGCTTCTAAATTATCTAAAAATTTTTTAAAAAATGAAAAATAAATACATTATAAAAAAAATAATAACATAAAAAACAATAAAAAAATAAAACAAATAACAATGTATTTTTTTTATATTGCATCTAAATTAAACTTCATTTAAATCTTTTTTTGTATATTTTAATAATTTCAATTTTAATATTTATGCTATGATACTATGATTTAAACATAATTTTCATAAAAAAAAGCCACAAAGTAAGCGTAAAAGCAGAAGAAACTGTAGATATTATCAATGAAGATGATATGAAATCAGAATCAGAATCATATTCCTTTCCCATTATATAAGCTGCAACAGCAAGGGGCATTGCAAATAAAATTACTGTTATGCTTATATCAACAGCACTAATATTAAAAAGATATCTGCCTATAAAAAAAGCAATGGCAGGTTCAATAATCAATTTTAAAAATGAAGCAGGGGCTAATAATTTTAAATTTTTCTTTAAATGAGATAACTTAAAAGAAGCACCTATTGTTAAAAGAGCAAGAGGGACAGCAAGCCCTGCAAGGATATTTAATAAATCCATCACTGGTTTAGGTATAACAATTTTAAAATAAGAAATAATTATTGCAAGAATTGAAGCAATCAGCAGTGGATCTTTTATAAAATCAATTAAAAGTTTTCCATAATTATTTTTACCTGTTTCTCCTCCAAGGACTTTTAAAAAAATTATTGCAAAAATAATATTAACAGGTGTCATAAACCCGATAATTATCGCAGTCTTTGCAGCCGCAACTTCACCGAAGGCAGAAACTATAATCGGAATACCAATAAAAGCCATGTTGCAGCGAAATGCAGATATTGCAAATGCACCTTTTGTTTTCTTATTTATTTTTAAAAAATAAACAATTAAAAAAACTATAACAATGAAAATTGCAAATGTCACGTAGAGTGTTTTAACAATGCCAATATTAAATATTTCTTTTAAATTATACTTAACAATACTTGTAAAAACTAAAGCTGTTAACCCAAGGTAATAAGCAATCTTATTTAAAGCCGGGACAGCAGTTTCTCTGATTATTCCTTTATTTTTAAATAAATATCCTATTGCTATTACTGAAAATATAGGAATAGTAACAGAAATTACTTCTAAAAAAGTTTTAATATAAAAATTCATTAAGTTGCTTTATTTTCTTATGTTTTTTACTTTATTTTTTATTATTTTTTAATTTTATTTTTTTTATTTTATTTATTATTTCTCTCTATATTATTTTTTTTATTTTATTTATTTTTTTACTTATTATTTTGTTTTTTATTTTGTTTTTTTATTTTTACTAAAATTTTTTACTATAATTTAACAAAAGATTGCAGATTTCAATTAATCCATTTTTTCTTTCAGTATTATTTATCTTTTTTACAATTTTTTTAGCTTCATTTAAGTAATAATAAATTTTGCGAGTTGCAATTTTTATAGCATTTGTTTTATAAATTAAACTAATTATTTTATTTGCTTTTTCTTCATCAATTAACACATTACTCCCAATTATATTTTTAATTTCTGCCTTAATTTTTTTATTTTTTAAAGTATAAATTAAAGGTAATGTAATATTTCCCTGCCTGATATCATTTCCATGCAGTTTATCAGGTTTTTCTTCTGAGGTTTTAATATTAATATCAATAAGATCATCATTTATCTGAAAAGCTATTCCTAAATATTGTCCAAATCTTCTTAAATTTTCAATATCCTCATCACTTGAGCCTGATAATATTCCTCCAAGAACACAACTTAATTTAAATAATGATGAAGTTTTTTCATTAATCTTCTCTAAATATGTTTCTTCGTTTTGATCAAGAATTTTTTTAGTTTTAATCTGATCAAATTCACCAAAAACAAGAAGCTGGGATGTTTCTGATATTTCTCTTAATATTTTATAATCATTATAAGTATTTAAAATATAAAATGCATAAGTAAATAAATAATCTCCAACATATCTTGCAGTGTCTTTATCATAAATATTATGAATTGTTTTTTTACCTCTTCTAAGTAAAGATTTATCTATAATATCATCATGAATAAGAGAGGCAGTATGTAAAAACTCTATTGCTGCAGCAGCTGGAATAAGACGCTTTATATCATAATTTTCACTCTTAGCACAAATCAAAAATAAAGCTGGCCTGATCCTTTTCCCGCCAGCAAGTAAAGTATTTGATAAGGTTTCTCTTAAAATTCCGTTAAAACCATAAACAAAATCTTTTATATATTTTTCAAGTTCTTCAAGATCATTTTTTAAAAAAAAAGATTTCTTAAAATTTCCAAACATTTTTATAGTTTGCAGTTATTATCTGCAATTATCATTAATTATTTTTTAATTATTAATAACGATTAATAAAATTATTAAAACACCGAATGAATTAAAAAAATCATTTAATTTTTGAAAATAATACTGTTTTTGCTATTGAAAACCAATTAAAACTTTTATTAGTTAAAGGAAATTCAAGCTCGCTCTTTTCACAAACTGTTGAAAGGCTGTATTGAAAAGTTTTATCTTTAAGTTTTTTTAGCTCACTTTCTCTTTTTGTTTCATCTTTAATTAAAATTATATTATCTATTTCCTTCATTATCTCTAAAGCTTTTTTTATCCTTTCTTCATTATCAGACATGACTTTAGTACTTATTGCACCTGCTTTACCTTTTAATTTGTTTAATCCAAGAGCTGCTTCATAAGTTGCATCAACAAGGTCATCTCGTGAAATATATTTGCTTTCATAATTTAATATATATTTCCAGGAAGGCATTGTTATGGCTTTTATATGTTCTTTTAAAGTTTTTGCAGTAAGAATATATCCAAATTCCTCAGGATTTAAAAAAGCTCTACTTGCAGGGTCAATGAAAGGCGCCATTGGTGAAATAAATGGCATAAATCTTTTGTCCCAGTTAATTTCTTTATAAAACTCTTCACAAAATTTAACTGTATCAAGAATAGACTTTTTTGTTTGAGTCGGAAGCCCGGTCATAAAATACAAATCATATCTTTTTGCTCCACTTTTTAATGCATAGCTAATGCTGTCAAGAAGTTCTTTATTAGTAAAAAATTTTCCCATTTTACGTCTGATATTTTCATCATGGGAGTCAGGTGAAATCTCATAGCAAACATTATCAAATATTTTTTTAATTTCATCATAAAACCATTGTGAAGGAGGTTCAAAAAATTCAAAAAAAATCTGAATATTTCTTCTTAATCTTACGGCATTTTTAAAAAAAGCTTTAAGATAATCTTTACCACCCTGCGTTATATCTCCAAGAATAAAAACTGGAGCATTTATATATTTTTGCATTACAAGTATTTCATCTATCAGTTTTTGGGGATCCCTGAATGCTGGTTTATTGCGATTTCCAAAAACTTCAAAAGCTGAACTTGAGCCCCCGCAGCCTGAACAATTTTTAGTACATCCTCTAACTATTGGTATTGTTGTTACAGGGTAGTTAAACCAACCTTTAAAGGGCATAATACTTTTTACATCATTATACTTCATAACCTGACGAAACATAATTGTATAATCAAAATCTATTTCGCTTAAATCATTAGAAATGCAATTAACAGGATTTACAAATGTTTTTCCTTCCTGTTTCCAGACAAGATTAGGGATTTCTTTAAAATTTCTTTCATTTGACTTTAAAGTTTTAATCAATTGATAAAGAGGTTCTTCTGTAGAGTCGCCTCTTAAAATAAAATCAACTTGTTCAAATTCAATAAGCTCATCATAAAAGAATGAAGACGAAAAACCCCCAAATATAACAGGAATTTCCGGATGATATTTTTTTATTATTTTTGCAAGTTCAGTCGCGCCCTGGCAATGAGGCAACCAATGAAGATCAATTCCAAATGCAACAGGTTTTAATTTTTTTATAAATTTTTCAACATTAAATTTATTGTTTGTCATCATAAGATAAGCAATATTTATTATTCTTACAGAATACCCGCGCTTTTCAAGATAATTTGCCATTGTTAAAAACCCTATGGGATACATCTCAAATATTGGAGATGATGGAACCAGATCACTCATAGGGCCATATAAGATACTTTTTTCACGAAAATCATACACACTTGGTGCATGAAGTAAAATTAAATCTGTTTTCATATATAAATTACCTGTTTTGCTTTTCTGATTTGCTTTTATTAAAATTTTTTATAAAAATTATTATAGCAATAAGGAAATTTAAAATAATTTCATAAGATTTTTAAAATTATTTTTTAACCATTCAGGCTTTATTAAATCAATATCATTTTTAATTTTAAAAGTAGTGCTTTCTTTTTCGTTAATAATAAAATTAAAATATTTATCAATATAAATACTTTTAATTTGCTGCCTGATTTCCTGTAATTTACTTTCAATATCACTGTATGTTTTTAATAAAACTATATTTTCAATAATTCTCAAACACATATTATTATAAAAATCAAAACCAGAAGTTCCCAAACCTGCTAAAAAAGCTGACTTTAAAAGAGCATTTAAATCTTTAATTTGCATAATATCTTCTACGAAATTATCATTATTATCTTCATTTTTTTCTACAAAAACTTTACTATAAAATTTAATTAGTTTCTGATGTGTTATAAGGCGTGCATGATGAAGCTTGAGAAGTGATTTTATAATATCTTCAAAAACTAAAAAATCGCCATAATTAATAAGATATAATACTGCTCTCGAATAAAATATATCGCCAAATAAAAGCTCTATGGTATATCTTATATCTGAATTTGTATCTGAATTTTTATCTGTAGTTGTATCTGTATTTGTAATTGTATTTTGAATTAAATCATATTTTAAATTATCTTTTTTTAA
>JAMDEN010000099.1 GCA_023487035.1 Actinomycetota bacterium | reverse complement strand
TACTTATTAAGCTTAAATAAATAAATAAAAATATCTAATGCAAAAATCTAAAAAAATTTTTATTTTTATTAAATCTTTATATATTTTTTTAAAAATATAGTAAAAATTGGTAAAATTTTAAAAAATTAACATAATATTAATAATTTTTTATCTTTTTATTAAAAAAAGTGCTATAATTTAAAAAAATAAATGAATTTTAATAAAAATAATAAATTTTAATAAAGATTTAAAAAAAATCAGTATTTATTATTATTTTTTAAAAAAATTTAAAAAAATAAATAAAAAAATTAAAAACAAGAGGTAAAAATATGAGAGGCATAAATATATTTACAGAATTTTCTCAAAGAGTCGGAGAAAAAATTGATGCTAAAAATATTAAAATAGATGACACCACACTTAGAGATGGAGAGCAAACTGCCGGAGTTGTTTTTGCAAATGAGGAAAAAATTCATATAGCAAAAATGCTTGATGATATTGGAGTTCATCAGATTGAAGTTGGTATACCGGCAATGGGTGGAGATGAAAAAAATGCAATTAAAAAAATTGTTTCCATGGGTTTAAATTGCAGTCTTCTTGCATGGAACAGACCTGTAATTTCTGATCTGGAAAATTCAGTTGACTGCGGCGTAGATTCTGTAGCTATTTCTATTTCATCTTCTGATATTCATATAGAGCAGAAATTAAGAAAAACTCGTGAATGGGTTCTGGAAAGTGTAAGAAATGCAGTTGATTTTGCAAAAAAATATAATTTATATGTTTCAGTAAACGCTGAAGATGCATCAAGAACTGATATGGAATTTTTACTTCAATTTGCCAGAAATGCTCGTGATGCTGGTGCGGACAGATTAAGGTATTGTGATACCTTAGGAATAATGGATCCTTTCGAAACTTTTATGAGGATTAAAACAATACATGACATTATAGGAATAGATATTGAAATGCATATGCATAATGATTTTGGAATGGCTATTGCAAATTCAATTGCAGGTATAAAAGCAGGTGCAAAATATGTAAATACAACCATAAATGGTTTAGGCGAAAGGGCAGGAAATGCTGCATTTGAGGAACTTGTAATGGCTTTAAAATATATTGAGGCAGTTGATCTTGGATTTGATACAAAGAAATTCAGGGGACTTTCAGAGTATGTTGCGATAGCATCAGATAGAAGCATCCCTACATGGAAACCAATTGTTGGTGCAAATATTTTTGTGTTTGAAACTGAAAACAGGGTAAGGCTTTATACTGCAGACCATAGAAATTATGAGCTATTTGATCCTGAAGATGTTGGTCTCGAAACCGGTATAATTATTGGTAAATATTCAGGACTGTTTTCTTTAAATTATAAACTTACATCATTAGGTTATAAATTTGATGAACAACAATTAAAAGAGCTTGTTGAAATAGTAAGAAATAAAGCAATTTCTCTTAAAAGATCTTTATTTGATTCAGAATTAATTGAGACATGTGAAGCGTATCTGAAAGGATAATTAATAAAATAATTAATAAAAAATTATTTAAAATCAAAATATTAAAAATGGATAATAATTTGAAATTTTTAATTTTTAAATAATTTATTGATTTATTCATTAAATTGATTGTTAATAAATTTAATTTAAAAGATAGGAGAGGCAATGTGTGCTGATAATATAAACAAAGAAATTAATATTATTGATTCAACCTTAAGGAGTGGAGAACAAACAGCAGGTGTAGTATTTTCAAAAAATGAAAAAATAAGAATTGCAAGACTTCTTGATGAGATTGGAATCCCTGAACTTGAAGTAGGCGTACCCTCAATTGCAGAATCTGAAAGAGAAACAATAAGAGAAATATTAAAATTAAATTTAAACTCAAGAATTTTCGGGTATTGCGAAGCTGATCCTAAAGAAATAATTTATTGTCAGGAATGCGGATTAAAAAATGTTGTAATTACTGTGTTTACTTCCGAGGGTCATATTAAGGAAAAATATGATAAAAATAAAAATGTCTTAATTTCTAAACTTAAAGATACAATAAGGGAAATAAAAAATAATAATATGAATTTTATTATAAGTGCAGAAGATGGGACAAGAGCTGATCTTGAACTAATACTTCAAATAATTCATATTGCTGAAAGTAAAGGTGCTTTAAGGGTTAGAATTTGTGATAGTGTGGGTGCTTTTGATCCTTTTAAAACTTTTTTAAGAATTAATACTATTTTAAGTACAGTCAAATTCCCCTTAGAAGTACATACTAAAAATAATTTTGGTATGGCAACTGCAAACGGTCTTGCTGCAATAAGAGCAGGTGCTGTAAGCATAATGACAGCTGTAAATGGACTTGCTGAAGGTACAAGTAATGCAGCCCTTGAAGAAATAGTTATGGCATTAAAATATCTTGAAAATATTGATTTAGGCATAAAAACTACAAGGTTTAGAGAATTATCAGAATATGTTGCAAAAGCATCATCTAGAGCTATACCAATCTGGAAAGCTATTGTTGGGACAAATGTTTTTGCTCATGAATCTGGTATTCATGCGGATGGAGTTTTAAAAAATCCAAGAAATTATGAAGCTTTTGAACCTTCAGAAGTAGGGCTTACAAGGCAGCTTGTTGTAGGTAAGCATTCAGGTTCTCATACGATCTTGCATAAATTTAAAGAATTTGGAATAGATCTTACAGATAGTGAAGCTAATGAAATACTTGCACTAACAAGAGCAATGTCAGTAGATTTAAAAAGACCGTTATTTGATAAAGAATTAATGTATATTTATAGAGATTATGAAGAAAGTAAAAAAAATAAAAAAGAAGACTCAGAGTCGACTGACTGATTGGAGACAACTGTTAAAATATCATAAAAGACAAATCATTTTAAAATATAAACTATTTTAAAAATTTATTTTGATAATGGTGATTAATTATGATTGATCATAGTTAATCAAATAATTTATAAGTCTGTTTAAAATATTTTTAAATATTTAAATATAACTTTAATTTTTTTTAAGGAGGGTTTTTTGGATAAAACAATATCAGAGAAGATTATAAGTGAACATGCCGGAAGGGATGTTTTTGCAGGAGATATAGCAGTTGTTGACGTAGATGTTGTAATGGCTCAAGATGGCACAGGGCCGCTTGCTGTCAGTCAACTGAAGAAAATGGGTTTTGATAAAGTAAGGAATCCTTCAAAATCAATTTTTTTTATAGATCATGCAGCTCCAAGCCCAAGGAAAGAACTTTCAAATTCTCATATTGTATTAAGACAATATGCAGAAAATTGCGGGATGGTTTTAAGTAATGTAGGAGAAGGTGTATGTCATCAGATACTGGTTGAAGATTTTGCTGCTCCAGGGGAAATAGTAATTGGAGCAGATTCTCATACCTGCACATCTGGAGCACTGGGAGCTTTTGCAACAGGTATGGGTTCAACTGATATTGCTGTAGGATTTGCACTTGCTAAAACATGGTTAATGGTACCACAAACAATTAAAGTTAATTTTAATAACAATCCCTTAAAAGGAGTTTATGCTAAGGATTTGATAATATATCTTATTGGTAAAATTACTGCGGAAGGTGCAACTTATAAAGCACTTGAGTTTAGTGGCAGTTTTATAAAAAACATGACAATTGATGACAGATTTACTATTTCAAACATGGCTGTTGAAGCAGGGGCAAAAGCAGGAATTTTTGCAAGTGATGAAATAACTGAAAAATTTCTTGAATCTCAAGGAAGGGGCAAGCAGTACAAGGAAATAAGTGCAGATAAAAATGCAAACTATGAACAAATAATTGATATAAATTGTTCTGAAATTGAACCCATGATTTCAATGCCTCATACAGTTGATAATGTTTGTCCAATAAGTCAGATGGAAAAAGTTAAAGTTGACCAGGTATTAATTGGAACGTGTACAAATGGCAGACTTTCTGATTTAAAAATAGCATCTGATATTTTAAAAGGTAAAAAGGTAAATAAAAATACAAGGCTTATTATAGTTCCAGCTTCAAAAAAAGTGTATATAGAAGCTATAAAAGAGGGAATAATCCAAACGCTTGTAGAAAGCGGAGCAGCAATTCAGTCTCCAGGTTGCGGTCCTTGTGTTGGAGTTCATCAGGGGATACTTGGAGATGGTGAAGTTTGTCTTTCAACACAAAACAGAAATTTTAAAGGCAGAATGGGTAACCCTGATTCATTTATTTATCTTTCTTCACCTGCAACAGCAGCTTATAGTGCAATTAAAGGTTATATTGCTGATGTAAGGGAAATTCTTTAATTATTTTGTTATCTTAGATTTTAAAAAATTATTTATATAATAAAAAATTATTTTTATAAAAAAATTTATTGGAAGAGTAAAAAAATGATTAAACAGGATGATTCAATAAAAAAGATTTTAAGGGGGAAAAGTTTTAAATTTGGAGATGATATTTCAACTGATTTAATTGCCCCAGGCAGATATTTTCATTTAAGATCTAATCTTAGTGAACTTGCAAAACATGTTTTGGAAGATGCAGATGAAGAATTTGCAGGCAAAGTAAATAATGGAGATTTTATAGTTGCCGGAAGAAATTTCGGGCTTGGTTCTTCAAGAGAGCATGCTCCAACAATTATTAAACTTGCAGGAGTTGGGGCTGTTCTGGCTAAATCATTTGCAAGAATTTTTTTCAGAAACAGTATTAATATAGGATTGCCTGTTCTTGTTTGTGATACTGATAAGATAGATAAAGATGATGAGCTTGAAATTGATTTAAGCAAAGGTATCATTAAAGACTTAACAAAAAATATTGAGCTTAAGTTTAAAGCTCTTCCTGATGTAATGATTAAATTATTAAATGACGGCGGTTTAGTTGAACATATAACAAAGAATAAGGGGTTTAATCTATGAAACACATAATAACTTTAATACCAGGAGACGGAACTGGTCCGGAGATTTCCGAAGCAACTGTTAAGGTAGTTGAAGCTACTGGAGTTGATATTGAATGGGATGTAAATAATGCAGGTGCAGAAGTTTATGAAAAAGAAGGCAATGTTTTACCTGAAAATGTATTAAAATCTTTAAGAAAAAATAAAGTGGGCATAAAAGGTCCAATTACCACACCAGTTGGGACAGGGTTTAGAAGTGTTAATGTTGCTATGCGAAAAATTTTTAATTTATATGCTTGTGTAAGACCTTGTAAAAGTTATGAAGGTGTTAAATCAAGATACTCTAACCTTGATCTTGTAATCATAAGAGAAAACACTGAAGATTTATATGCAGGAATAGAATTTGAATTAAACAAACCTGAGACAATTGAATTAATTGATTTTATTAAAGAAAAAAAAGATATAGCAATTAAAAAAGATAGTGGAATAAGCATTAAGCCAATCTCAGTTTCTGCTTCTGAAAAAATTATAAAATATGCTTTTGAATATGCTAAAAAAAATGGAAGAAAAAAAGTAACTGGAGTTCATAAAGCTAATATAATGAAATATTCTGACGGACTTTATCTTGAAACTTTTAGAAGAATTGCCTCGCAATATCCTGAAATTGAATCAGAAGATAGAATTGTTGATAATATGTGCATGCAACTTGTTCAAAAACCTGAGCTTTATGATGTTTTAGTTTTACCTAATTTATATGGAGATATTTTATCAGATTTAGCTGCAGGCCTTATTGGGGGTCTTGGTGTTGCGCCAGGTGCAAATATAGGAGATGAAATTGCTTTATTTGAAGCAACACATGGCAGTGCTCCAAAATATAAAGGTTTAAATAAAGTAAATCCAACTGCATTAATGCTTTCTGCTGTTTTAATGCTAAGACATATTAATGAAACTAAAGCAGCAGATATTCTTGAGAAAGCTATTTCAAGTGTAATTAAAGAAGGAAAATATGTAACTTATGACTTAAAAGAAGATAGAAATGATCCAACTGCTGTTGGAACAAGCGAAATGACAGATGCAATTGTTAGAAAAATAAAAGAATTGTCTTAGAACTCTCAGGAACTATTATTAAATTTTATATATATATTTAGTAAATAATATTTAATAAATAAAATTAATAAAATTTAGTTTTTAAAGGTAAGTTTTTGTAAATTATTGAATTTAGAATTAAATTATTAAATTTTTATGTTTAACTTACGTTTAATTTATCTTTAATATTAAATTTAATTTGTTAATATTAATTATTAATATTAACATTAATAATATTTCCTTAACAATTTTAAACCAGATTCACTAAAGGCTTATTGTTTTTATACTCTTCAATAAAATGATTGCATAAAAATTTATTTAATATTCATATTTTTTGATTTAATATATTTTATAGAAATTTATTTATATTTTTTTAAAATTTGATTGGAGGATTAATTAATGTTGGATTTACGCAGCAAGCTTATTGGTTTACAGAATGAGGGGATAAAAATAAAAATAGGTATTGTTGGTGTTGGACAAATGGGAAGTGGTTTGCTGGCTAACTTAAAGGAAATTCCAGGAATGGAAGTTATTGCAGTTGCTACAAAAGATATGAACTCAACTATAAATTTTGCAAAAGAAGTCGGGTATAAGGAAAAGAAAATAATTATTTTTGATACTGATGGCTTTTCTAAGGATATTAATTTAAAAGAAAATTTACTGGATTTAAGAAAAGCTAAAACAATTCAGGAAAAGATGGAAATTATTAATAAAGTTGATATTAAAGATAAACTTATTATTACAAACGATGCTTCGATAATTCCTGCTCTTAAAGAAATCGATGTTGTTATTGATGCTACTGGTAAACCTGATATTGGGGCATTTATTTCATTTAATTCAATAATAAACAGGAAACATATTGTAACTTTAAATGTTGAGGGCGATGTTACAATTGGTCCAATATTAAGGAAATTAGCAATAAGTTCAGATATAGTTTATACGGTTTCTGCCGGAGATGAACCTGCTGCAATAAAAGAACTATTTGACTTTGCTTCTTGTGCTAATTTAAAAGTAGTAGCTGCCGGCAAAGGTAAAAATAATGTATTAGACAGGTATTCAAATCCTGAAATTTTAAAAGATTTTGCTGAAAGTAAGGGGTCAAATCCATACATGATGACATCTTTTGTTGATGGAACAAAAACAATGATAGAAATGGCATGTCTTTCAAATGCAACTGGTTTAGTACCAGATATAAGGGGAATGCATGGTCCAAAAGCAGATATAAAAGATTTAGTTAATGTTCTTATTCCAAAAAAAGATGGAGGGATATTATCAAAAACAGGTGTTGTGGATTATGTAATAGGTGATTTAGCTCCTGGAGTTTTTTTAGTTTATACAACTGACTCAAAAATTGTAAGAAGAGATTTAAAATACTTAAAAAATGGTGATGGTCCTTATTTTTTAATTTATCGTCCTTATCATCTTGCAAGTATTGAAACTCCTTTATCAATTGCGAAAGCATTTTTATATAACGAGCCAACTATAGAACCTGGATTCGGGTTTGTTTCTGAAGTAATGACTTGTGCAAAAAAAGATTTAAAGCCAGGAGATATTCTTGATGGCATTGGAGGATTTAATTGTTACGGTTTAATAGAATTACATGAAAAAGTTAAAAAAGAAAAATTTTTACCAATTGGAATTAGTGAAGGCTGCATTGTAAAAAGAAAAATATCAAAGGATGAACCAATAAAATATGATGATGTTGAAATAAATACAGATTCAATTTTATTTAATTTAAGAAAAATCCAGGATATTCAAATAGGTTAATAATTGTTAATTAACTGTACTATCTAAGGTAATCATTTTTATAGTAACTGAAGTTACCAGATTTTATTATTATTTTTTATAAGATAATTTTTTCTATAAAATAATATTCAGATGGAATTTTAGAATAAAAAACATTAAAGGCAATTAAAAGGGTTATAAAATTGGAAGAACTTCCTGAAATATTTAATAGATTCCGAGAAGAAATAGACAATGAAATGAAGTCTATAATTAGCGAAAATGATCTTCCTTTGTATGATATGCTAAGGTATCACATGGGATGGATAGATGAAAAAGGTAATCCTGGTGATTTTAACAAGGGTAAATTTTTAAGAGCTACGCTTTGCATGCTGGCTTGTATTTCAACTGGTAAAGATTACAAAAAAGCATTGCCTGTTGCTGCAGCAATAGAACTTATACATAATTTTTCCTTAATACATGATGACATTCAGGATAACGATATACAAAGAAGACACAGGCCTGCACTATGGTATTTATGGGGTAAGCCACAAGCAATAAATGCCGGTACTGCAATGAAAGTGCTTGCAAATTTGGCTATATTAAGATTGCAGAATTATAAAATTCCATATATTAAACAAATTGAAATATTTAAAATATTAAATGAAAGCTGTTTGAAAATGCTTGAAGGGCAATATCTTGATATTAGTTTTGAGGATAAATCTGATGTAAGTCCTGATGATTATATAATTATGATTGAAAGAAAGACTGCTTCGCTTATTGAAGGAGCAATTCTTATTGGGGCTGTTTTAAACCTGGATTTTGATAAAATTATCCCTTTTAAAATATTTGGAAATTATTTAGGGATAGCATTTCAAATACGAGATGATATTTTAGGTATTTGGGGAAATGAGGATAAGACTGGTAAACCCCATGCAAGTGATATAAGGAAGAAAAAGAAATCACTTCCAGTTGTATTTGCTTTAAAGCAATCTCCAGATAAAATAAAGAAAGATTTGCAAAAAATATATGCACGTAAAATTATAAATGAAAAAAATGTTGAAAAAATATTAAATTATCTTGAAACAGTAAAAGCAAAAGACTTTTGTGAAGATAAGTGTAAATATTATTATAATCTTGCAATAAATGAAATAAAAAATTTACCTGTTTTCGAAGAATATATTGATTCTTATAAAAAGATTTCTAAATTTTTATTAATAAGAAATTTTTAATTTTATATAATACAATATTATGCCAGGATTTGATTTAAATAAACTACATTCAAATAGGAAGCAGGAACATCTGAAATTAAGTTTAAATCAGGAAAGCAACAATGAGCATGTTGTTTCCGGATTTGAAGATTATTATTTTGTACATAATGCACTTCCTGAAATTTCACTTGAAGAAATAGATACAAGGATAACACTTTTTAATAAAGAACTTAATCTTCCTTTAATGATCTCCCCAATGGTTGGTGGTATCAGGGAAGCTGAAAAAATAAATAAAGATTTAGCGAAAGTTGCAGCTACAGCAAAAATTGCAATGGGTGTAGGCTCTCAAAGAATTGCAATTAATGATAATAGTTTGAATTCAACTTTTAAAGTTAGAGATATAGCCCCGGATATAGTTCTTTTTGCGAATTTGGGTGCAGTTCAGTTAAACTATGGTTTTGGTGTTAAAGAATGCCATAAAGCAGTAGAAATGATTGGGGCTGATGCATTATTTTTGCATTTAAATCCTTTACAGGAAGCTCTTCAGGTAGAAGGAAATTATAATTTTAAAAACCTTCTTGGAAAGATAAAAAATATTTGTGGAAAGCTTGATAAACCTGTTTTTGTTAGAGAAGTAGGATTTGGAATTTCAGCAGAAGTTGCTCTTAAGTTAAAAACAGCCGGGGTAAGCGGGATAGATGTTGGAGGAAGTGGAGGAACATCCTGGCTTGAGATAGAAAAAGCAAGACTGGAAAAAAGCAACTTAAAAGAAGCAGCTCAGTTTTTTAAAAATTGGGGAATACCTACAGCTCAATCATTATTAATGGTTAAGGAAAGCTGTCCGGATATTTTTATAATAGCAAGTGGCGGAATAAGAACAGGAATTGATGTGGCAAAAGCGATTGCTTTAGGAGCTGACATGGTTGGTATTGCTTTGCCGATGTTAAAATACATTAAAGTTTCTCAAGAGGCATGTTTAAATTATTTAAAAGAAATAGAAACAGGATTAAGAATAGCGATGTTTTGTATTGGTGCGGCCAATATAAGACAGTTAAAAAATAACTTAAATTTAAAAAAATATTAATTAAAATAATATTAATTATTTAATTATATGCTAATAAGTGAAATTGCTCCTGCAAAGATTAATTTAACTCTTGAAATAATAGGGGAAAGGCATGATGGTTATCATGAAATTTCATCCCTAATGCAAACAATAGATTTGTGTGATTACTTAACTTTTCATAAAAATCCATGGCTTCAGATAATTCCTGAATACCATAATCTACCAGTAGGAGATAATCTTCCTGGATTTGATAGAAATAATTATCTTGTAAAAAACCTTGTTTATAAAACAGCAGAAGCTTTAAAAAACAAAACAGGCTATAATGCTGGAGCAGTAATTGAGTTAAAGAAAAATATTCCATCTTCAGCAGGATTAGGAGGGGGTTCAAGTGATGCTGCTGCCACTTTAAGAGGCTTAAATAAACTTTGGAATTTAAAATTATCTCCTGATGAATTAGCAGAAATAGGAGCTGAAGTTGGCAGTGACGTTCCTTTCTTTGTTTATGGTGGTACCTGTATAGTTAGTGGCAGGGGTGAAATAGTTAAGCCCATAAAACCTTTAAAACATAAATGGCTTTTATTAATACTTCTGCCTTATAATATTAAAGATAAAACAAAAAAACTTTATTCCTATGTTAATGAAAAGAATTTTACAAATGGCAGTTTTACAAAAAGGCTTGCTGAAAGTATTAATGATAATAATGAAGAAACTTTAATAAATTCATGTTTATTTAATTCATTTGAAACAGTTTTTGCGCAATTATACGAGGATTATAAAAAGTGGCTTAAGGATTTTGAAGATATTGGAGTAAGCCCGATACATTTAGCTGGAAGTGGGCCTTCAATTTATTATATTTCAAACAATGAATCGGAAATACTTGGAGCTGCTGGAAAAATCTCAAGTATTACCAATTTAAGTATTTATATTACAAGAACGGTGCCTTAAAGATAATTCAGTATTTGAATTTGATTTACGTTATATGGAATATTATGAGATACATGAAACATTTTTTTAAAATATTAGTCTTAAATTTTAATAAAAAAATTTGTTATTAAAACAAATTTAAAGTGAAAATTTAAGTTAAATTTTCATAAAGATAAAGGAGAATAAAAATTGCCAAAAATTAAAAAAATAGTACTTATAGAAACTAAATCACCCGGGCTTCATGTTTTTAGTGCAGCAAAACTTCCAAGAATTGGGATAGCAATAATTGCAACGATTTTACATAAAAACGGTTATAAAGTTAAAGCATATTGCGAAGATTTAAGTGCAGTTGATTTTAATGAAATTAAAGATGCAGATCTTGTTGGAATTTCAGCAATTACTTCTACTTCAACAAGGTCATATAAATTAATAACTGAGATAAAAAAAATTAATCCGGATGTTCCTATAGTAACGGGTGGTCCTCATCCAACCTTTTTACCAGAAGAAGTTCTTGAAAATGGCTCTGATTTTGCTGTAAGAGGAGAAGGTGAAAAAACAATTCTTGAGCTTATAGATGCTATAGAAGGAAAGATTAATTTTGCGGATGTAAAAGGCCTTTCTTTTAAAAATGATGGGATTTTTATTCATAATAAAGATAGGGAATTAATAGAAAATTTAGACGATATGCCTTTTCCTGACTGGTCATTAATCGATAATAGTAAAGAAATTAATTATATACCTATCCAGACTTCAAGAGGTTGCCCGTATAATTGTAAATTTTGTACAGTAGTGAAAGTTTTTGGAAGAAAATACAGATTTAGAAGTGTTGAAAGTGTAATTTCTGAAATAAAGTATCTTTTAAAAACTTTTGAAGGAACAAAAGCTAAAAGAATTTTCTTTTATGATGATAATTTTTCAGCAAACAAAAAAAGAACAAAAAGTCTTTTAACAAAGATTCTTGAACAAAAAATAAATATGCCAACCTGGTTTTCACAGGAAAGGCTTGAAATAGCTAAAGATGAAGAACTATTGGATTTAATGGTAAAAACGGGATGCAAGAGAATAATGGCTGGCATTGAATCAATAAATCCCGAGACTCTTAAAGAATATAATAAGCATCAGGAAGTTGAAGAAATTAAGGAATCAATTCAAAAATTACATAAGCATGGCATAGGAGTTCATGGCATGTTTGTTTTAGGCGGAGAACATGATGATATTGATTCAATTAAAAAAACAATGAGTTTTATTATTGAAAACAAAATAGATACTGTTCAAATAATGATGCTTATTCCATTTCCTGGAACTGAAATATATGAGGAATATAAAAAACAGGGAAGAATAATATTTGATGGTGCGAAAAACTGGTATCTTTATGATGGGCATCATGTAGTTTTTCAGCCAAATCTTATTGCTCCATGGGATTTACAAGCAAAAGTTTCAATAGATGTTTTATCCAGCATTTATTCTTATTATAGAGCGTTAAGCTTTATTTTCCAAAGACAGATTGTTGATGGCCTTTTAGTAATTTATTCCAATAAGATCCAAAAACAATGGACAAAATTAAATAAGGATTTTCTTGAGAATATAAAAAATATTCATATCGGGCCTTACAGTTTAGCAAAAAATATTTAGTAAAAATATTTAAAATTTTTGCTAATTCAAATTTAATTTTAAGCATGGAGTAGTTTAAAATAAGTTTTAAATAACTTCATGCTTTTTATTTACAGGTGGTATAATTTATAATTAATATGCGTTAAAAATTAATATTTGATAAAAATTAGTTATAAGAATAAGAATTGATTATGCAAACCGAAAAACCAAATTTTAAGTTTAGTCCTGATTTGTATGATGAGCAGGTCAATTGGGAAAACAGATTTAAGGTTGAAAAGGATTTTTTTTATCAATTATTTAAATCAAATGATGTTAAAAAAGTTTTAGATATAGGTTGTGGTACTGGAAGACATGCACAACTATTCAGTTCTTTTGTTGATGAGGTATACGCAATGGATCCTTCACATGAAATGATAAATTATGCAAAAGAAAAAGTTATAACCTCAGAAAATATTAAATTAATGTATGGTGGATTTAATGAACTATCAAAAATAAAAGAAAATAATTTTGATGCTATTACATGTCTCGGGAACACACTACCTGTTCTTGAAACAAGGAAGAAAGTAAAAAATGCTCTTAAAATTACCAGGAAAAAATTAAAAAAAGGCGGCATTGCTGTTTTTCAATTTATAAATTTTGAAAAGGATATGATTGAGAAAAACAGGTACTATCAGCCAAAAGTATTACATAAAGAAAATAAAACTTTCATATTTAATAGACATTTTGAGTATGATAAATTAAAAACAAGAGTAGATTTTATTGTTACAATTTTAAATTATAAAAATGAAATAGAAACTTTTGATGTTGACACTACAATGATGTGTACATTAAAAACAAGAATATTTAATAAAATGGCATTAAATAGTGGTTTTAAAAAAATTAAGTATTTTGGAAATAATACAAATGAAATTTTTAATAAAACAAAGCATATAAGCTTATTCGCCTTGCTTAAAGCTTAAAATAATTTAATTATAATAAATATATATAAAGGACGTATGTCAGAGGGACGTATAATTTGACATATGTCAAATTATACGTCCCTCTGACATAATAAAATAAGTTAATTAAATATTTATCTAATTATTAGTTCAAAAAATTTAAATATGGAAAAAGTAAAAAGATTTGGTGTTTCAATCGAACAGAATTTATTAAAAAAATTTGATAATTATATTAAAACAGGAAAATATAAAAATCGCTCAGAAGCAATAAGAGACTTAATTAGAGAAAATTTTGTAAATAATTCATGGGAGGATAGCAGTAAGCTTGTAGCAGGTGCAATAGTTATCGTATATGATCATCATAAAAGAGAATTACTTGATAATATCGTGGATATCCAGCATGATTATCAGAATTTTATTATTTCAAGTCAGCATATTCATCTGGATCATCATAATTGTATGGAAATAATTGTTGTAAAAGGTATTATGGGTAAGTTAACTGAACTTGAAGCATTACTTAAAGCTACAAAAGGAATAAAACATACAACTTTTGCAAAATCAACTTTAGGTGATGAGATATGAAAAAATTATTAAAATATTTTTTTATTTTTTTAGCAGTTTTATTATTAATCTCAATTTCCTTTGCTAATGGCAGAATTTTAACAGAAGAAGATATTGATAAAATCTGAAATTTGTTTCAAAAAAATTAAGCAGAAAATTTTAAAAATTTAAAAAACTTTGTGTTTATTAGCACATTAATTATATTTATATAATATTACCATAATAATTTTTTCATTTTCATTTATTTTCATTTATTTTCATTTATTTTTTTTTAAGATTTTTTAAAAAGATAATTGTAATATCTGCAATAATCTGATATAGGGCAAATTTCACATTCTGGTCTTCCAGCAATACAAATATTTCTGCCATGTTCAACTATTTTATGTGAAAAGTCAGTCCAGTTATTATAAGGAATAATTTTTTGTAAATCAAATTCAACTTTAGTAGCATCTTTATTAATTGTAAGGCCAATTAAATTGGCTATTCGTAACATGTGGGTATCAACAATTATACCTTGTTTTCCAAAAGCATTTGCAATAACAACATTGGCTGTTTTTCTTCCAACTCCATGAAGTTTTATTAAATCTTCAATATTATCAGGTACCTTACCTTCAAATTTCTCAATCAAATCTTTGGAACATTGTATTATTGCAATAGACTTATTTCTAAAAAAACCAGTTGATTTTATATCTTCCTGTAATTCAGATAAATTAGCATTTGCAAAATCGTAAGGAGTTTTGTATTTTTGAAATAAGGATGAAGTTACTTTATTTACAATCTTATCTGTACTTTGAGCTGCAAGAATAGTTGCAATTAAAAGTTCAAAAGGATTTTTAAATCTTAAAGAAGTTGTTATTGCTTCAGGGTATGCTTTACTTAACAGGTCAATAATCTTATCAATATTTTTTACAGCTTTTTCATAAGGTTCTGTATATGTTTTTCCATAATTTTTTTTCATTTTTTTATCTTCTTATTTTTTATGTTTTTTAAAAAAATTTCCATATCTTCTTTTCTCATTGAATTTGCTATATCTTCCTTTTCAAGCCAGCCTTTTCGTGCAACATTAATACCGTATTTATAATTATCGATATCTTCAAGTTTGTGTGCATCAGGATTAATAAATATTTTTACTTTTTTTTCTTTAGTATATTTGCAAAGCCTCCAGTCAAGATCCATTCTGAAAGGATTTGAATTAATTTCAATTGCAACGTTATTTTCGCTTGCAGCATTTATAACTCTTATCATATCTACTTTATAAGGTTCTCTTGTAAGAAGAAGTCTTCCTGTAGGATGGCCTAAAATTGTTGTATATTTATTTTCAATTGCTTTTATTATTCGATTTGTCATATCTTCTTCACTTAAGTTAAAGCTTGAATGAACAGATGCAATTATAAAATCAAATTTTTCCAGTATTTCATCTTTATAATCAAGGTTTCCTTCAGGTAAAATATCTGATTCTATCCCTTTAAATATTTTTATTTTTTCAAAAGCACTACAAAAATTATCTATTTCATAAAAATAATTATCAATATTTTCTTCTTTTATTCCACCCGCATAGTAAGCAGATTTACTGTGGTCACTAATGCCTGCATATTCAAAACCTTCATTATATAATTTTTCACAAAGAGATTTTAATGTAATATTTCCATCACTAAAAGTAGTGTGTATATGAAATATTCCTTTTAAATCCTTTTCTTCAACAAGCACAGGAAGCTTACTGTTTAAAGCAGCATCAAACTCTCCATTATTTTCCCTTAATTCAGGAGGAATATAATCCATTTTAAATACTTTATATATTTCTTCTTCATTATGACACCTGATAAGTGTATCATCTTTAAAAATCCCATATTCATTTATTTTTATCCCATTATCTTTTGCTATTCCTCTAAGTACAGTATTGTGTTCTTTACTTCCTGTAAAATGATGAAGTAAGTAAGGATATTCATCATTTTTAACAATTCTTAAATCTGCATTAATGCCGCACTTTAACTTTATTGAGGATTTTGTGTCTCCCTTTGCTATTATTTCATCGGCTTCATTAAAACTGGTAAAGTAATCCATAACAATTAAAGGGTCTGAACTTTCTTTAATTCCTGCTACAATATCAATATCCTTAACAGTTTCCTTTTTTCTTCTTAAACTTCCTGCAATACTGGCATTTATTATATTTTCATTTAACAAAAGTTTATTTACTATTATCTGTGCTTCTGCAATTACATCAGAGTAAAGATAAAATTCTTTAAATTTTTTAAAGGATTCTATACCTTTTGCTATATTATCTTGTGTTTTTTGCCCGAAATTTGGTAAATTAACTAATTTATTTTGAGCTATTGCTTTTTCAAGATCAGAAATACTGCTTATATTTAAGTTTTCAAAAAGAAATTTAACTTTTTTTGGCCCAAGCGTAGGTATTTTCAGCATTTCAAGAAGTTCTGGTGTTATTGATTCCTTAAGTTCTTCATAAAAATCAAGTTTTTCATCAGAAGCAAGAGTTTTTATATGTTCCGCAAGGCTTTTACCGATTCCCTTTATTTTTAATAAATCATTTATTGGAGTATTTTTATCTAAATCTATATCACTTGTTTCAAGAGCTTTTGCTGCATTCTGATAAGCCCTTATTTTAAAAGGATTTTCATCTTTTAACTCAAGCATTGTAGCAATTTCTTCAAGTGTTTTTATTATTGAATTTTTATCCATAAAATAAATAAAACCTTCCATTATGATAGTTTTATATAATTTTATATAAAATTATATAAAATAAATCCTTGATTTAAACTATCTGTTTTTTTATTTAAATTATTAAAAATAATTTCAGCATCATTTAGAAATTATACTTAAAATATAATTTACTTGCTTAATATTATGGAATAAATTAAAAAATTAATGTAATATAACGTTTTAATAAATTAGCAATACATCAGAATAATTTTTTTTATAAATTTTATCTTTTAAATTAGATTTATAACTTTATTTAATATTGTAATTTAAATATTTTAAATAAAAAATAAAAAATAAAAAATGATAAATTTAAAATTATCTTCAATTCTTACCACAATTGCAGAAATTTCAAAATTCAATAGCACAGAAAAAGAAATTGTAATAAATCTTAGTAGAGCAGCCCGTACAATAAGAGATTATGAAGGTGATATATATAAGGCATATAAAGAAGGATTGCTTGAAAATTTACCTGGAGTTGATCCATTTTCATATAAAATGATTAAAGAGTATTTTGAAACAGGTTCAATAAGTTTATTTGAAAAGATAAAAGAGAAATACTCTGAGGATATTATTAAAATTGTAAGGTTAAGCGGTATTGGAACAACAAAAGTATTTGATATTTATGAAAAATTTAATATAAAAACGCTTGAAGATTTAAAGGATTTGTTTACTTTAAATTACGACATAAATAAAATGTCTGAAAGTTTTGGGATAGACGGCATATTTTTAAACAGACTCAAACATTCTGTAAGTTATTATGAGAGCCTTAAAGGAAAATATCCGAGATGGCTTGTTTTAAAATATGCAGAAAAAATTATTGAAAATTTATCAGGTATTAACGAAATTTCTAATATTAAAGTGGTTGGCTCATTAAGAAGAAGAAAAGCTGAAATAGGTGATATTGATATTTTAATATTGCCTGAATTTAATATTGAGGAAATAAATTATGATAAATCAGTAAATTTAATAAATAAAATAAGACAATGTTATTTTGTAAAGGACTTTGTTCTAAAGGACATAAGAAAAGAAAATATAAGTGCAAGATTTTCAACAATTTTTGATATCGATACTGAAATTATAATAACATCAAAAAAAATGTGGCCTCTTGATTTATTAATTACTACAGGAAGTAAAAATCATTTAAAAAAATTAAAAGAAGCTGCAAAAGAAAAAGGTTGTTTTGATGGCCAGGAATTTAATTTTTCTGCTATAAAATTTAAGGAATTAAAAAATTATAAAAACAATGGATATCTTAATGAAGAAGATGATTTTATATGTCAGGAAGAGAAGCAAATATATGATTTCTTAGGAATGCAGTATATTTATCCTGAACTTAGAGAGGGGTTTGATGAAATAGAACTTTCGAGAGAAAGGTATCTTCCTGATTTAATTAAACTAAGTGATTTAAAAGGGGATTTGCATATTCATTCAAATTTCAGTGATGGAATAATGGATATGAAGGAAATTTTTAAAAAAATAAAAAAATATAATTATGAATATATTTCTTTTTCTGATCATTCCGGAAGTAATCAATACGGGAATGGTCTTGATAAAACAAAGCTTAATGAAAAATTATCATATATAAAAGAATTAAATTCTAATCAGGATAAGTTTATCTTTTTAAACGGGTCTGAAATAGAAATTGATAGCGAAGGTAATCTTGATTATGATAATTTACAGATAAGTAAATTTGACATAGCTTTAGGTTCTATGCATAAAGGATTTAAATTTGATTCCAGGATTAATAACTTGCGTTTTGAAAAAGCAATGAGTAATAAGGATATTGATATAATTGCACATCCCACAGGTGTTGTTTTTGGTAGCAGGGCACCTTATTTTCTTGATGTCGATTATCTAATTGAATGTGCATCAAAGTATAAAAAAGCACTGGAAATAAATTCATATTATTTAAGGCTTGATTTAAATGAAGAAAATGCAAGAAAAGCTAAAAAAGCAGGAATTTTAATTTCGATAAATACTGATTCACATCGTCCTAATAATCTTGATATGATAAGACTTGGAGTCGATATAGCAAGAAAGGCTGGAATTGAAAAAGATGATGTTATAAATACATTATCATTAAGAGAATTAAAAAAATGGAAGAAATCCAGATAGAATTCCAGATAAATTAATAAAAATTAATTGAAAAAATTTTAATTAAAAAAATTTAATTAAAAAATTTGATAGGAAATAAGCAGTATAACAAAATAAATTTATTTTATTTTTTATATTTAAAAATATTTTTATTTTTAAAATCCGGTATAAATAAATCTTCTGTAGTATCAGGATTTTCAAATTCCTGAATAACACCATTACTAAAACCAAGTTTTTCTGCATAATTTATTACTTCAATGTATTCTCTGTAATTAATTTTTCGATTAAGTTCAGGAAAGAAATTTGCTTTATATAAAGGATGATATTGAGCCATAATACTTATATATACATCAGTTGTAAGTTCATATTTAATAAAATCAAGTGATTTTTTAACCCCGCTTATATTATCAGGAAGAATTAATAATCTTATCATTAATCCTTGTGTTGCAATTCCATTTTTATTTATTTTTAATGCGCCAACCTGATCATACATTTCAATTAATGATTTCCTGTTATTTTCAACATAATTTTTAACTCCCGAATATTTAAAGGCGTTATCATTATCGCTGTATCTGATATCAGGCATAAAAATTTCAATAAACCCTTTTAGTAATTTTATTATTTCCGGATTATCATATCCTCCTGAATTAAAAACAATCGGAATATTAAAATTCTTTGTCTCTTTTGTTAATTTTATGGATTCAATTATTTGAGGTATCCATATTGTTGGAGATACAAAATTTATATTATGACAACCTTGTTCTTGAAGCAAGATCATAATTTCTGACAAATCTTTAATATCTGCTTCTTTAAAATCACTATCTGCAAATTCCTGACTTATCTGATAATTCTGGCAATATATGCATTTCATGTTACAATAACCAAAGAAAACAGTTCCCGAACCTTTATTTCCGGAAATTGGTGGTTCTTCGCCGTAGTGAGGAAGAGCAGATGAAATTACGGTACGCTCTAATGCTTTGCAAAATCCTGCTTCGCCATTTAATCTGTTTACTTTGCATTTGTGTGGACACAATACACATCTTTTTAACAAATTTAAAAAATTCATTTATACAAATCCAAGTTCCGGTTAATTAATTATATTATCATCAAAATATATTAAGATTTTTACGAGAGTGGTGCAATTAAATGTAATTAAAAATTAATAAAAATTTAGTTAAAAATTAATAATAATATGAAATAATTTAACAAATATTAAAGAATTTTGAATTATTTATTAGGGTTTTAAATTTATTATAATTCTAAATATCTTTGTTGTATTTATTTTTTGATTCAGCAACTTTTAATTCTTTATCTAAATTATTAGCATAATCCATAACCTCGTTTAATATTTCCGGATTATCTTTTAATAGATTATTTAGTTTAAATAATCTGTATTCAATAAAAAATTCAGGATCAATTTCAAGTGCATTTGCAATATTTACAAGTGTTTCCATCGGTGGAGCAGTTTTTCTTCTTGTAAGCTTGCTGAAGTAACTGTAATTAAGATTTGTTTTAAAGGCAAGGCTTCTAAGTTTTATTTTTTTCTCTTTTAAAATTTCAAGAAAAGCTTCAGAAAATATTTTATTTGAATATTTCATTATAAATTTTATAAAAGTTAAATAAGTTAATTAAAAAGTAAATTCCAATTTAATTTCTAAAAAACTATTTAAAGAAATCAGGTTTTTATTCAAGCTAAGGTTAATAATCTTTAATGTTAATTTAATTTTGCTGTAATTTTCATAATTAAAATATTGTTAATAAAGGTAAAGAGTTTTTAGTTGACAAATTATTCAACAAATAAATTAACTGAATAATTTATTAATAAAAATTTTATAATATAATAATTAATTGTATATAAATAAATATTTGTAAAATAATTTGCTAATATGTTAAAATTTAGTAAAAATAGTTATTTATAAAAATATCATAACTTGCATTAATATAATTTTTATATGAGCCTATTTAAAAAAACGTTATTAGTTTTGTTGTCAGTATTAGTGTTAGTTATTTTTTTTACTGTATTTTATTCATTAAAAGTTATTATAGCTGCTTGCAATAATCCGGAAGAAATTAATGATGTAATTAAATTTTCTGCAATGCTTATTTTGGTAATTATTACAATATTTATTTTGTTAATATTTTTGTTCCGGGAATTGTTTATAAAAAGGATTATTAATTTAAAAAATACTGTAAGCAAAATTGAAGTTGAAAATTTAAATGATTTAGAAATTAATGATAAAACAAATGATGAAATTGGCAGTCTTACTTTAAATATTAAAAAAATGCTTGAAAAAATAAACCAGTCAAGAAAAAAGGTTGCTGAAAGTGAACAAAAATACAAATCATTGTTTGAAAATTCCATTGATGGAATAAGTATTAGAACAAAAGAAGGAAAATTTATTGATGTAAATAATTCACTTGTTAAAATACTTGGATATGATTCAAAAGAAGAAGTTTTAAAGCTTGATATCCCTACTCAAATTTATGCCAGCATGGATGATTTTTATAAAGTAAATTCAATGCAAAAAAATAATTATATAGTAAAAATAAAAAGAAAGGACCAAAATTATATCTGGGCAGAAGTAAGCGCAAGAATTATTGAAGATTCTAATAATAATATTTATTATGAAAATATTGTAAGAAATGTAACAGATACATTTAAAAAAGAAGAAAAAATAAAGTACTTAAGCTATTATGATCAATTGACAGGTCTTTATAACAGAGCTTATCTTGAAAAGGAAATACAAAGACTTGATAACAAAAAATTTCTACCAATATCAGTTATTATTCTGGATATTAATGGTTTAAGAATTATAAATAATGCATTTGGCCCAAAAGCTGGAGATGAAGTTTTAAGAAAAATTGCACAATACTTAAGAATTTCCTGCAGGCAGGAAGAATTAATATCAAGATGGGGCGGAGATGAGTTTATTATTATTTTACCTGATACATCTGAAGAATTAGCAAATAAAATAGCACAAAGAATAAAAGATCATTGCTCGCTTCTTTCATTTAATGATATGACAGTAAGTATTTCTTTAGGGATAAATGTAAAAAGTAATGAAAATGAAAACTTGCATGAAATAATAATAGAAGCTGAAGAAAGAATGAACAGGCATAAGCTTTTTGAGATTAAGAGTATAAACAGTTCAGTAATTTTATCTCTTGAAAGAGCGCTTTGGGAAAAGAGCAGTGAAACTGAAAAGCATGCTGAAAGGTTAAAAAATTTAGCTATTTTAATTGGTAAAAAAATAAATCTTTCTGAAAATTTAATTGATGATTTAATTCTTCTTGCAAGTTTGCATGATATTGGAAAATTAGGAATTAGTGAGGATATTTTATCAAAAAAGACTAAATTAAATCAAAGTGAATGGGAAATAATTAAGAAACATCCTGAAATTGGCTATCAGATTGCCAGGTCTTCACCCCAGCTGTCTCATATTGCTGATTTTATTTTAACTCATCATGAACGATGGGATGGAAGTGGCTATCCGAAGGGATTAAAAGGTGAAGAAATTCCTTTAATTTCAAGGATTATAAGTATTGTTGATGCATTTGATGTAATGATTGAAGGAAGAGTTTATAAATCTCCAAGAACTATTAATGAAGCAATTGAAGAATTAAAAAGATGTTCAGGAACTCAATTTGATCCTGAATTAGTAGAAATATTTATAAGAATTCTGGAGCCTTCCATTTATAATAATTTAAATTAATTTTTTTAAATATTTATTTTTTATAAACTATTTGTATTTATTTTGTTTAAATTTTTTTTAAAAATTATCAGCTTAAATCTTATATATCGAGTTATATTATTTATCAGAAATTCATTAAATTTCAATTAATTATACTTCAATCTTTTAGAAAAAATTACCCGGATAAAATTTTATCAATAAATTTTTTTTAAAATATTAACTTAAATATTTTAATTTCTCAAGGGAGTTTAACGGCAAGTATAACTCGCATAGTATAAACCTTAAATTTAGAAAGAAAATCAAAGTTATTTAAATACAAAAGCTTGATATAATGCCGGACTTTTTACAATAGAAGAATACTTAGATAGGTTGTTTTCTAAAAAGGTAGGCGTTACTGTAAGCACACAGTCTTATGTATAACCTACTATCGTGATCTAAAAGTATTCTACAATTATTTAGTCATTTTTGCCAATACCACGTTGCTTTATTTGGTAACGTTAAGTTTTGGGCTTGTTGACAAACTCCTAAGAATACAAATTATTCTTAAAATGTACTATCTAAAAGATCTGTTTACAGTTAGAAATAAAGTTCTTTAGAATAAAATTTAAAATATTAATTTATTTTACTAAATTTTGTTACAAATAGAGCAAAATTAAGCTCAATTTTTTAAATATTTTAACAATATAAATTATATTAGTTTAGCTGAAATTTTTAACTTAATTGTAAACATTGTTTAAACTGTAAACACCAAGCTTAGATAGTACACTTAAAAATTTATTTTTACTTGTGATATAGTTTGGTGTCAAGTTTATGGTGTTTATACCATTAATATTATTAATTTTTACAGGGATTACAGGGACAGCGTTTGAAAGATATTGATCACAAATTATTAGTTAAAAAGATAATCCTATCAAGATTTTTAGAAATATCTTTAGAAAAGTATGAAAATTATATTAAAGGTTTGAAGATAAATTCTGATTTTATAAAACTTTGTAATTGGGAATATGATAGACACAATCGGGGGATAATTAGAATTATTAATTTTCCCGGAACTACAGGAAATAGTAGAGAATGTATTTGGCCAAAGAATGTTCTTGCAGAAGTTATGGTAAGAAAAAATTGCTATTTAATAAATTATAGAAACGAATGGTTTTCAAAAAAGATTGTGGTAAACCAAAGTGGGTTAAACTGGTTTTTAGAAAATGAAAGATTAATTGATAAAAAAGTATCTATAAAAGATTTACTGATTAAGATTCGTCTTATTAATATTAGAAATAGTATCACCTATAAGATACTAAGAGGAATCATTTATTTTCAAAAAGATTTTTTCATAAATAGAGATGACCCATATTCTCTCAAGGTACTTTCGTTTCTAGATCTAAGTAAATGGGTAAGTGACAACTTTAAAAATGACTTATATGTTGATTGTGGCAGGATATCAAGAGCAATTAATGGTAAATCAATTATAACTAAGTATGGTCATGAAATAGAGCTAAAAGAATTATTTCCTTCTTCAAGAGATATAAAAAAAAATATGTTAAAAAAATCCTTTACTTAGAACGTGAAGGTATTGATAAAGGTATGCTAAAAAAAGCTTATAGTGATGAAGAGATTGCGAAAAAAATAAAAGCTATAAGCGGGATTGATATTTCAAGGAGAACTGTTGGGCACTGTCTAAAAGAGCTTGGAGTTGTTAATTCTTATAGAAGAATAAAAACATATTATCCGCCCATAAATTTTGATTATTCTCGCTTTTTTTCTTTTAATGATCAATCAATTAAAAGAAATGCACCAAAAAAACCAGGAGTATATGAGTTAAGTACAACAGATTTAGAAATTGTATATTTAGAAGGAAGATCGAAGGTTTTTTATTTAGGCAGTACAAAGAATATTAAAAAGAGGTTATTGCAGCATTTAGGATTTAGCGGGAGAAATGGGGGTATAAAGAATTTTTTCAAAGGTCATAGTTGTTTATTTCGGTATAAATTATGTTCAGAAGATTGGAATAAAACAGAAAAGGAGTTATATAATAATTTTATTATGACATTTGGAGAAGCACCAAAATGTAATGCTATAAAACCATAGTGAGAATTTTGCATCAATTTTTAATAATAATAAGATATATGGAATATGGTCAATCGAGACTATAAGAAACTCTCTCATCATATACAGGGAAGAATAGATGAAGAAGCTAAGGTTTTTAGTTCAAAATGTATCCCACACTTCATTAAGAGTAATGATTTATTTTGACATTTATAAATAAAGTTTATATGTATTTTAAAATATAAATGAGATATAGTATAAATGTTTAAAATTTAGTATGTATAGTATGTATTTACATTTTATACTTATATTATAAGTACATTTAAGTATAATTATTAATAATTAAAATTATTTATTTTTTTTTAAAAATATAAGAAAATAGTAATTGTATAGATAGAGATTGAAAAAATAAGTGAGAAAATAAAAGAAAGATACAATATTGAAATTGCAAGGAGAACTTATAAAAGTAATTAAAAAAGAGACTACATGTTGTGCTACAAAAAGATAAAAATAAAGAATTTGGAGTATTTGGTAAATTTTTTGCCAAGCAAGCAAGCAAGCAAGCAAGCAAGCAAGCAAGCAAGCAAGCAAGCAAGCAAGCAAGCAAGCAAGCAAGCAAGCAAGCAAGCAAGCAAGCAAGCAAGCAAGCAAGCAACTATATTATAATAAGTTAGAAAATAAGCCTATATGGAATAGTTGTTCTTTTAAAAAGATAGTTAATAAAGTTTGCACTGCAGGTATTTCAAGGGGGCAAAAACGATTTATGGTCTTTATGGCCATTTGATTCGTTTCTGTCCCCTTTTTTTATTATGTAAAAGGGGTTTGTGAAGATGGAAGAATCGTTAAATAATAGGTAAAAATTAGGACTGCTAATTTATAGAAAAGATAATAAAGGAAAATATATGAATAATAAGAAAGATTATACCGAATTAATTAAAGAGCTTGACAAGTACAAACTTAAAGTAAAGAAATTAAAGGAAAATGAAGAAAGAATCTTTTCCATGTTAGATGCTAGCAGGGATTCCATATATTTGATTGATAGAGATTACCGGTACGTGTTTGTAAACAATGAATTACTATCACGGCTTGGCCTGACACGCAAACAAGTTCTGGGTAAAACATTTGTAGAACTTCACGCACCCTATGAGAAAGAGTTTGTCGAGATGGTTGATCAGGTTTTTAAGACAGGTAAATCAATAAAGCAAGAACATATGAGCAAGAGGTTAAATAAATGGTTTCTTCGAACAATAAGCCCTGTTAAAAATTGTAATGAAGGCAAAACAACAGAAGTTGTTGTAGTTTCAAAAGATATAACTGAGATAAAGAGAGCAGAAGATGCATTGAAAAGTGTATATATGGGTACCATTAAGACCTTAGCTCGTATTATTGAATCAAGAGATAATTATACCAAAGGTCATTCAGATAGAGTCACTAAATATGCTCTATTGATTGCCAAAGATCTACATCTTTCTGAAAATGAAATGAAAACAATAAAGACCGCATGCCAATTACATGATATAGGCAAGATAGGCATTCCGGATTATATTTTGAGAAAAACAGGTAAATTATCATCCGAAGAGTGGGAAAAAATGAAGAAGCATTCTTCCAAGGGAGCAGAGATGTTGTCAAATCTTGATTTTTTAAATGAAATTGCTCCTGTGATAAAGTATCATCATGAAAGATATGATGGGAAAGGATATCCTGATGGTTTGAGTGGAGAAGAGATTCCTATAGAAGCTCGGATTATAGCTATAGCAGATGCCTTTGATGCCATGACTTCAGAGCGGTCTTATAGAGGTGCTTTATCTTCTGAAAAAATAATTGAAGAATTAGTAAAAGGAGCAGGATCCCAATTCTTTCCTGAAATTGTCGATATCTTCTTGCAAGTGATAAAAAAGCATAAGTTACTGCCAGAACTTCCAGGGCTATAACTTTTTTGGTTTTGCTATAATAGTGTTCTCTTCTATTTTTAATTCAAGTTTGTCCCCATATTCCAAGCCTGATTTTTTGCAAATTTTTAATGGGAGTGGTATCTGGTGTTTTGGCCGAATAGAGATATCTATAATTCCATCTTCTGGCAATGCAAATCCTTCAGAGGATAGTTTTTCACAAAGTACTTTTATGGTGATATTTCCATTGCTGAAAATTGTGTGAATGTGAAATATACCCCTTAATTCTTTTTCCCCAATTAATTTTGGAAGATTGCCATTTAAGGCAGCTTCGAACTCCCCATTATTTTCCTGTAGTTCCGGTGGAATGAAATCCATGTTGAATATCTGATAGATTTATTCCTCACCTTTGCATTTAATCAATTTTTCACCTTTAAAAATTCCATATTCATTTATTTTAATTATTGTAAATATCTCTATTGACAGGATAGGAAATACCATTTTTGCTCCCACGAAGAGGCAAATATCCAAGACGGCTTGTTTTAAAATTTGCCGACAAAATTGTTGAAAAACTTTCAGGTATAAATGAGATTTCAAGTCTTAAGGTAGTCAGCTCACTGCGAAGAAGAAATCAATTAAAATTAAGAAATTTAATGGATATACAAATCATTATAGTAGAAATTAAAATTTAATTTATTTATTTTTTATAATAATAGTATAAATAATATATTATAATTATATAATAATTAATATAAATTTAATTATTATATATTTATTTAAAATATTCTTGACAAAACTATATATATCTATTAGTATTAATAATTAATAATAAACATTGTTTAAATAGTTAAATATACTCTGATTTGCAAATGTAATATTATTTATATTTGTTTGCATGCTTCCTTTATTGATTAATTTAATTTGTTGACCACTGGTAACAGAATTAAAAATGTTTTGTATTGGTAGTGAATAACAATTATTTTATATATTTGCATTAATACTTGAAATATTAATGAAAATAAGTTGGTAAATTTGAAAAATGATTAAAGATTTAAAAGATGAAGAGAAAACATATGGCACTATCGAAGCAGCAAGAAAGATAGGTATTTCACTTGAGAGAATGTATTATTGGGAGAAAAAAGGCATTTTAAATCCTATCTTTAAAAAATCTGGTATAAGGGAATTTAGAAGATATTCAATAAAGGATATACAAGAAGCTATATTGATAAGAAATTTAATTGATAACGAAAATTATACACTTAAAGGCGCCTTAGAAATAATAAAAAGACTTAAAGAGAAAACAAGTTAGATTTGCTATTAGATACTATGGTAAAAGTAAAGGGATAATATAAAGATTGAGAGAATGATGAGAGAAATAAAAGAAGAAAATAATATTAAAATTCCATGGATATCTGTGAATAATTAAAAAAAGAGGCTAAATTTTGTGCTATAAAAAGATAAAAATAAAGAATTTAGAGTATATGGTAAATTATTTGCCAAGCAAGCAAGCAAGCAAGCAAGCAAGCAAGCAAGCAAGCAAGCAAGCAAGCAAGCAAGCAAGCAACCAACCAACCAACCAACCAACCAACTATATTATAATAAGTTAGAAAATAAGCCTATATGGAATAGTTGTTCTTTTAAAAAGATAGTTAATAAGATTGGCACTATAGTCATTGCAAGGGGACAAAAGCGATTTATGGTCTTTATGGCCATATGATTCGTTTCTGTCCCCTTTTTTATTATGTAAAAAGGGGTTTGTGAAGATGAGAGAATATGTGAAAGGATATTGATTAGTTGTAATATTTCAGCATCTGATAGGCTATATATATTTAAACTCCTGACAGAATGGTATTTATTTAAAACAGAGTGAAGAAATATATGATTAAGGGAAAGATAGTGATAGATGTTTTTAAAATATTGTCGATACAGATAAGGTACTGGTATACAGGTTATGTGATTTGCGATGAATAATACAAGTATTTATCTGTAGTTCGAAAAGCAAAATAAAAAAAGAAAGGGGGTATGTAAAATGGCAGTAGAAAAATCAATAGCATCTTCCAGTTTAGTTGAGGTTATTGACAGAATACTGGATAAGGGGGTTGTAATTGATGCATGGGTAAGAGTTTCTTTAGTGGGAATTGAACTTCTTGCTGTTGAGGCAAGAGTAGTTGTAGCATCAGTTGAGACCTACTTAAAGTATGCTGAAGCTATTGGCTTAACAGCTACAGCAGAATAAGTAAAGTCAGATAAAAAGGATTTCCTTGCCGAATTGTCCTTAAGTTATTAATTTCTTCATAACAAAAAGCATAATTCGCCAAGAAATTCCTTTCCCGAGGGAAAAAAGGAGAAAGTTAAAGCAATGCATTTAGAAGAAGATATGAAAAATATTGTTGAAAATATAATCTCCTCTTATGAAGCAAGGGTAGAGAGTATTGGAATAATCTTTGATACTACACACAAACTTCTTCAAGGTTTTCAAGATTCGTTTATTGATACAAAACATGAAAGAGAAAAACTTACTGCAGAATTACGTGAGAATCTTGCCAAAAACAAGTCTTTAAGAAGAAATGATTTTGACAATATGATGCAGGATATCCTTTCAACTCAAGATAAAAGAGAAAAAGAAGTGAGAATTTTATTGAACAGTTATCTTAATGAGCATAAGAAAATGGTGCAGGCTTTAAGTGGAAACTTAGAGAAGTTTAAAAGTTCTATTACGGAAGGTGAAATTCAAAGAGTCAAAGAATTCCAGAACGTGATTAAAAAGATCCTTGGCAGACAGGAAGAAAGAAAAGAAGAAGTTACTTCCAGGCTAAAAGAGTTTCAAAAAGAGCAAAAAGAGATGGCAAAAAGACTCAAAGAACTTTTAAGCAAAGGAAAGGAACTTCGGATAAAGGATCTTAAATCAATGCTTAAGGAATTAAAAGCACAGGGCAAAGAACGGATAGCCTGCAAGGAAGAAAGAAGAGAAGAGGTTAATAAGATGCTCAGTGATTTTAAGAAGGAAAGATTAGAATCAGCAAGACACTGGAAGGGTGCTCAAAGAGAAATGACTAAAAGAAGAACTAAACCCCCCGCGGTAAATATAATTAAGATGGGTGTGTAGAATGATGGTAAAAAGACTTATTTAAAAAACGATATTTGGTCTCCGTTATTTGCGAAAAAATAGTTATACATATAAGACAATAAAGTAATGAAAGGGGAGAATAAAAAATGGGAATAGCAGATGATATAAAAATACTTAGTGAAGACATTATTGCTTCCTATAATTTGCGAGTGAAGACGATAGGAGAGTTAAAAAAAGATACTCATGATATGCTCAAAGGATTTCAAAGCGAGCATAAAAAAATGGCAACTGACCTTAGGAAAAATCTTGAACAGGGAGAAACCGATAGACTTAAAGACTTTAATTCCATGATGGGTGATATCAAAAAGTTTGTAGTGGACATGATTGAAGAGACTGGGAGCCTGATGAACCAATTTCGAACAGAACAGAAAAACAGAAGTGCAGAACAGAAAAACAGAAGTAAGGCAGTGGCTGAACTATTAGAAAAATTTGCAAAAGATCATAAAGCTATGGCAGATGAACTCAAGAAAACTCTTGCAGAAGGAGAAGCTGTTCGCCTTGAAGACTTCAAAACCTTGATGGATGGTATCCAAAAATATGTAGATGATGTAGTTAAGGAAACCAAAAGGTTGATTGGCGAAATTCAGGCAAGACAAGATGAGAGAAATAAAGAAGTTCTTGATCTCTTGCAGGAATTCAAGACTGAAAGAGAAAAGATGGCAGCTAATTGGCAATCTCTAACTGCAGAAATGGCTAAAAAAAGGGGCATTAAACCAAAAGTAGAGGCAGAGGTAAAGGTAAGACCGGTAGAAGAGGCAATAGAAGAGTTAAAAGAAGATAAAGTGTCTCCTGACGAGATAGAATTAGAAGAAAAAGTATTGGAATTTATTGAGAGACATCCAGAAGGTGTGAAAGTTGGCGATATGGAGGAGCCACTTGGAGCTACGAGGATGAGGTTAGGTAAAATAGCCAAGACAATATTAAATAAGGGTAAGGTAAGAAAAGAAGAGAACATGTATTTTCCACTATAAAGAGAAAAGAAAACACAAAATAATATGTT
>JAMDEN010000147.1 GCA_023487035.1 Actinomycetota bacterium | reverse complement strand
TTAAAAGCAATAAGAATAATATAAACAATAGAAATAGGGCTTAATAAAATATCTAAAATTTTTTCTTTAAATCTTAAGGTATTAATAAGGCGAATAATTGATATAATGCTTATTTGCACAATAATTGCTAAAAGAATCTCTCTTGGCCAATGGTAAAAAAATAAACCTATTGGTAAAAAAATATAAGGCAGCAAAAAAAGCAAAGTAAAAAATGTTATAGCTAAAGTCATCATATAAATATTATAATCAAAAGCTGAAAATAAAAATTTTGAATAGCCTGAAAAAACTTCCTTAAAATTTCTATACATTCTGCAAGTTACTATTTTACATCCATCAAAAATCATATAACTATAGCCCATTTCTTTTGTTTTTTTTGCTATATGAACATCTTCAAGTATTTTGCCTTTTACTGCAGCATGACCACCTATTCCAAAATATGCTTCTCTTTTAAAAATAAAATATTGGCCAACACCTGTGCAAAATAAAGGATTTTTTGATTTTCTTATAAGTATAAGAGGCATAAATAATAAAATTGCAAAATTCATAAAAGGTATAACCATCCTTTCATGAATTGTTATCATTACCTCTCTGGGAATAGGGCATAATGCATCAAGATTGTTATTTAATAAAGCAGATAAAGAACTTGAGATTGAATTCGGGTAATGATAAGTATCAGCATCTGTAAAAATCAAATAATCACCCTTTGCTAATCTTGAAAGTTGATGACAAGCAAAATTTTTACCAAGCCATCCTGCAGCTAAAGATTTGCCTTTATATATCCTGATATTATTATTTGTTTCAGATATCTTTTTTACTATTTCATAAGTATTATCTATTGAATTATCATCGAGAACTATTATTTCAAAATTTGGATAATCCTGTTTTAAAAAAGATTTTAAGCATCTCCTGATATTTTTTTCTTCATTTCTTGCAGGAATTAAAACAGAAACCAGTGGAGGGTTATTTTTAATTATATCTGTTAATTTAAAAATAGATATATCTTTAAAAAGGTATTGGTTAAATAAAAAATTTAATAACAAAATACCTAATAATAATACTATCAAGTATTGATATAATAAAAATAAGTTCATTTTTTAATTAATAATTATTAATACCTGATAATTATATGGAATATAAAAAATTTTATCTATATATTTATTTAGAAATCTTTTTCTCTTCCATTTTTTCTAACTTTTTATTTGTTCTTTCAAGAAAATCCTGTAATTTGATTATATATCTTGAATGAATACCTTCACCAATTTTTTCAATTTCATCAAAAGCTTCTATTTTAAATTTTAATTTTTTTCCATCTATTTCAATAAGTTCTGCTTTTGCTATGATAATCATACCTAACGGTGTAGCAGAAAGATGCCTGACATCAATATGAGTTCCTACAGTAGCAAATCCATCAGGAAGCAAATTATCTACAGCATTAATAGCTGCTTTTTCCATTAATCCTACCATAGCTGGAGTAGCAAATACTTTAACTGATCCACTGCCAAATTTCATTGCTGTATTTTCTTCAGTTACATTTATTATTGCCTGGCCAATTAATCCCAACTTCAGATTATTTTCTTCCATATGCACCTCACCAAAAAATTTTATTTAAAATAATTTATTAAATTTAAGAAAAATTTATTTAAATTCAGTAAAATTAAAAAATATAAAAATAGATACAGGAACTATAAAAAAACATTTTATTAACAATTCAAATTAATAATTTTAATCATAGTGGTTTTAAAAAACATTATATTATATTAAATAAAATTAAGGGAATAAATTATTTTTAATATTGTTTGTTAATATTTCTATCAGTAGAATTAATAAGCATAAAGCTTCCCATAAGGTCTTTTTGAAAATGGGGAAAGCTTTATAAAATCTTTTAAATTTACTTTTTCTTTATCATTAATACCAAAATATTTGTAATAGTTATTTAAATATTTTTGGATTAGTTCTTTATCTTCTTCATTTATCTCTGATTTTATAATTTCCTTTCCAAGTTTATGATTGCTTATTTGTCCTCTGATGAAAATTTTACCGCCATGCATACCTGTTCCAATATAATTTCCTGCAGCTTCATTATCGTCAAACAGATAAAAATTTTTAACCGGATTAACTAAATTATAAATTCCCAGTACTATTATTATTCCACCAGCCATGTATTCACCTAAAAAATTACCAGCCTTGCCACCAATGACTATTACTGGAAATTTTTCAAGATAAGATTTCATATGAATACCGCTCCTATAACCTGCATCCTCTTTTATATATATCTCGCCGCCGCGCATTGAATATCCTAAAATATCACCTGCACTCCCATGAACAATTATTTTCCCTGAATTCATTGTATTACCAGTTCCATCTTGAACATTACCAAAAACTTCAATCTCAGGTCCATCCATAAAAGCACCAAGATCATTTCCTGGAGTTCCCTTTATTGATATAATTATTTTACTTTGAATCCCATCACCAATATATCTTTGACCTGAAACATTATTCAGCTCGATTGTTTTAATTTTTCTTAAAGTATCAGATTCATAAACCTGAGAATATTTTATTTCATTCAGAATACTTCTAATTGAATAATTCAGACTTTTATAATCAATATTTTCAGCATTAATAATACACTTCTCTCCTGAAATATTTATTTCAGGTTTTTTTAGCACATCAATGGTGTTAATATTTATATTTATCAGATTATTATCTATTTCCATCATTTTTTAATATTTAATTTAAGTTTAATTTTTATTTTTAAAAATTAAGCAATAACTTTTAAAACTTATTATTTATCAAATTATTATGTTTAACTTTTTATTCATTTAAAACTCTAAATAAATTTTAAATAATAATTAATTAACAGTTATTTTTTCTTTATAAATCATAATATTTTAATAATATCTAATGATTTTATAATTATAATTAATTACAATTTTTATAATTATAATAAATTATTAAACTTCAATCCCATCCCCGACAACAAGATGTTTTTTATAATCACTTGGAAGCTGGATAATACCAAAATTTTCCTTTATCAGATTTTCTTTTATGCTTGAAACATCGATTTAACATCGATTTCATTTTTTATAAGACCGCCATATATACCTGCTCTATCAATATTACCAACAAGAATTAATCCTATTATTTTTCCTTCAAGTATTACAATTTTTTTATAAAATTTTCTTTCCGGTTTAAAATCTTTAATAATCTCAATACTGCCGTCATTGTTATCAGCAGGATTAGTCAGTCCTATTGAAATTGAAGGAATATCAAGTATTTCAATGGAATTCATAAAATAACCACCGCTATATATTTTATTTCCGCCCGCCATATTTATTCCTGCTATTTCCCCCTGTCTCACAGCAAGTGGCCAGATTGCAATATTTGCTTTATTTCCTGTTATAAAATCAAAAGACTCAACTACATCACCTGCAGCATAAACATCTTTTATATTTGTTTGCATATATTCATCCGTAAAAATTCCTCTGCCGTATTTTATCTGTTCATTTTCCATTTCAGATTCTTTCAATATCCTTAGATCCGGAACTACTCCAACTGCAATTATTAAAAGTTTTGTATTTATTTTTTCTTTATTTTTAAGCTCAATTCCAACGAGCTTATTATTTTTAACTAATATCTTATTTATTGTATTATTCGTATATATATTACTTTGATTATTTTTCATTTCATTTTCTATAATAGATGAGGCATATTTATCAAAAGTTGCAGAAAGTAACCTGTCTGATAACTCTATTATATTGACCTTAATTCCAATTTCTAAAAGTGCTTCAGCTGATTTTAATCCAATTAGCCCGCCTCCCAGTATAACTGCTTCTTTTATTTTATTTTCTATAATATACTTTTGAATCTGAAGAGCATCCTGAAGACAGGTAAAAGTAAAAATTCCAGAAATATTTTTATAATTAGTACTGTCGAGCATTTCCTGAGTTATGATTTCTTCTTTAACTTTAATATTGATATTTTTATTTTTAAAATTTTCTATAAAATCATCAGCTTCAACAATCCTAATTTTTGGTATTATTGGAGATCCGCCATTTGCAAGTAAAAGTTTATTATATTTAAAACTTATGCCTTTATCTGAAATTACCATTTTATCTTTAAAATTAATTTTCTTAACGTTGATTTCAGATTTCAATAAAATATTATTTTCTTCATAAAATTTGTCATCCTTAAAATAGATATTATCCAGCCCAATTTTGCCTGCTAACAAATAAGTAATTAATGGTTTGGAATAATTCTTATATTGTTCATTTGTTAATACTAATATTGAACCTGTTTTATCAATTGTTCTTATTGCTGAAACAGCAGAAAGTCCGGCAGCAGAATTTCCAATTATTAAATAATCTGCAATTTCATCTGTTTTTTTTATTTTTTTAATTGTATCTTCCATTACTTTATTTTTAGAATTCTTTTTTTCTTTAAAACACTTTTTTTAAAAAATTTATGTTTATTTTAAATTTATTTAAGAAATCTGTATATTTTTAAATATTTATCTTAATCTTAAATAATAATTATTAATTTTAAAATCTTTAAAACAGTTAAATTATATATAATTAATTATATCTCTTTTTAATTATATATCTTTAAACTGTAGAGCTTCATTTGGACAATTTCTGACGCAAACAGGATATTCCTCATCACTACATAAATCACATTTTGAAGCAATCTTTTTTTCTGATAAATCACGTTTTACGACTCCATATGGACAAGCCATTATGCACATCCAGCAACCAACACACTTATTTTCATCACAGGTAACAATTCCTGTATTTTTATTTTTTTGCATAGCCCCGGATATGCAAGCTTCAACACATGGCGCATCTTCACAATGCCTGCATTGAATTGCAAATGAATTATATCCTACTTCTTCTACAAGAACTCTGGAAAGAATATCCTTTTCATTTTTAAATGCTTTTAAAATTTTTTTACTTTTAGAATGCTCCACTTGACAGTAAATTTCACAAAGCCTGCATGCAATACAATATTCTTCTTTAATAAAAATCTTTTTCAACTTTTACCATGCCTCCCCTGCATGTTTTATGCCAAGAATAGAAAGTTCCCTTTCATTTAAACCTACTCCTCTTAAATGTTCTCTATTGCCTCTTAAGCTTTCAATCGCATTTATACCTGCGCCACCAAGCATTTCTTTTATTTCATGCGACCAGGCATTAAGAAGATTTAAAAGCCTTCTTGTACCAATTTCCGGATTTAATCTTTTCGTAAGATAAGGATCCTGAGTAGCAATCCCCCAGTTGCATTTGCCGGTATAACATTTCTGACAAAGATGACACCCGAGAGCCACAAGAGCTGCAGTTCCAATATAAACAGCGTCTGCTCCTAATGCAATTGCCTTAATAACATCTGAGCTTGACCTTATACTGCCAGCAACTATTAAAGATACTTTATGTCTGATACCTTCTTCCCTTAACCTTAAATCAACAGAAGAAAGAGCAAGCTCAATTGGAATTCCCACATTATCTCTTATTACCTGTGGGGCTGCTCCTGTCCCGCCTCTAAATCCGTCAATAGATATAAAATCTGCCCCGGCTCTGACTATTCCGCTTGCAATAGGTGCAATATTATGAACAGCAGAAACTTTTACACCTACAGGCTTTTTATATTCAGTTGCTTCTTTTAATGCGTAAATTAATTGAGATAAATCTTCTATTGAATATATATCATGATGAGGTGCAGGAGAAATAGCGTCAGAGCCTTCAGGAATCATTCTTGTAGTTGAAACATCATAATTTACTTTTTCTCCTGGAAGATGCCCGCCGATTCCAGGTTTTGCACCCTGACCGATTTTTATTTCCACTGCAGCCCCGTTATTTAAATAATTTTTATCAACTCCGAACCTTCCTGAAGCAACCTGCACTATTGTATTATCGGCATAAATCATTAAATCTTTATGCAAACCACCTTCACCGGTATTATAAAATGTGCCAAATTCTGAAGCTGCTCTGGCAAGAGACTTTACAGCATTTAAACTGATTGAACCATAAGACATTGCAGAAAACAAAACAGGTATATTTATTTCCAGTTGAGGTTCAAGGTTATTTTTATATTTTATAATATCACTTCCAGCTTCTTTTACCGGTTTTATTTCCAATATGTCGGGTTTTCTTCCTATAAAAGTTTTAATTTCCATAGGTTCCCTTAAAGGATCAATTGAAGGATTTGTAACCTGTGAGGCATTAAATAATATATGATCCCAGTAAACAGGATAAGGTTTGTCACAACCCATTCCTGTTAGAATTACACCGCCAGTTTCTGCCTGCTTGTAAATATTTTTTAAATGTTCGGGTGTCCAGTTTGCATTACTTTTAAATTCGCTTTCTCTTTTTTTAATTTTTATAGAACCCGTCGGGCAAAGTGTCTCACATCTATGACATCCGACACATTTTGAACTATCACTTAATATTACACCTTCAGTTTCGTCATATTCATGAACATCATTTGAACATTGTCTGACACAAACCTGGCATGATATGCATTTTTCTTTATCTCTTATAATCTCAAATTCTGATTGATTTAATTTTAGCGTCATTTCTCCTCCTGATTACTCCAGAACTCCAGCAAAATTTTTATTAAATCCACTGACGCTTTCAAGAAAATTATCTTTTTTTATTTCTGATTTTAAAACTTGTTCTTTACTCTTAATAAAGACAATAACAGGCTCGCCGCCACCGGGATTCCAAATAACATCAGGATTACTGCAAACTTTTCTAATTGCAGATTCTTCACTTGAAACAAATGTTAAAGGTCCCTTTTTTGCAGCAACAAGAGGTCTAAGTTTAATTCTATCATTTAGTGCATACATAAAATTATTATTAGCAACAATTATGCTGAAAGGTCCATTAACAAGAGCTCTGCCATAAATAATCCTTAAAGCTTTTAAAAATTCTTTAATATCATCTGGTAAAATCTCAATATCATCCCATAAGGGTGCGGCTAGAATATAATTAATAAGGTATAAGCTGATTTTATGTTTTCTTACCAGTAAATCAAAAAGATAAGCCAGCACTTCAGTATCTGTAGAAAAAGAACATTTGTACCCGAATCCACTCACAAATCTTTTGTTAGTCCCATAAGATGAAATTTCTCCATTATGAACAACTGACCAGTTTAAAAAACCAAAAGGATGAGCTCCGCCCCACCAGCCTGTACTATTTGTTGGAAATCTTCCATGAGAAGTCCAGATATAAGCCTTATATTCATCTAATCTATAAAATTCCCC
>JAMDEN010000140.1 GCA_023487035.1 Actinomycetota bacterium | reverse complement strand
AAAATCTTTAGCTGGTTTGTTAAAAGGTAGAACCATATTTGTTGAAAATGATAAAAAAACACTTTATCACATCAGCGCATGCATTGCCTCTAATTATCTTGTCAGTCTTCTTGATATTGCAATTGGAACAGGAGAATTATTACAATTAAATCCTGAAATATTTTTAAGCGGGCTGATTAATTTATCACAAGGCACATTAAATAATATAAAAAAACTTGGTACAAAAAAAGCATTAACAGGTCCAATTGCAATATCAAGAAGACTGACAAGATAATTAGAGGCAATGCATGCGCTGATGTGATAAAGTGTTTTTTTATCATTTTCAACAAATATGGTTCTACCTTTTAACAAACCAGCTAAAGATTTTATTATGTTTTGAATTTTAATATCGTTCTTATCATAAGTAACACCATAAAGAGTATCACCCAGTGTCTTTACTGATTCATAAACTGATGCAAATGATTTTATGGGATGCATGCACGCAACTGATGCTCCTGCAGCTTTTGCTGAATTTAAAACATCAATTTTTTTTAAGCCGCTAAAGTGAAATACTGATACTTCAGATGGGTTAAATTTAAAAGCAGGAGTGAAAATTTCATCACAAACTTCCTTTATTTTATCATCAGGAGTGCATATAAAAATACAATTTGATTTGCTGGCTGCAAGAAAGTTATCTTTTATAAATAAAATATTTCCACCATATTCACCTAAAATCTCTCTTGCATTATTTAAAGATTTATCGCTTCGGCTTGAAATAGAAACAACTGAAATTTCAGGATTTCTTTCCCTGGAAATAGCAAGCGCCAAAGTCAGACCTAATCTACCACATCCAATTATGCTAATTTTTAAATTAGTGTTTTTTAGCAAAATAAAACCTTTATAAAAATTTATTAAATTTTATTAAATCAGATTAATAATATAATTCTTAGGAGAAATCAAAAAATATTAAAAATTTTTTTAATATTTTTTTAAATCTTAATTATTAATTTAATAATTTAAAAAACAATACAAAATTTTATGCTTTTCTTAATTTTCAAACTTATCTTTTTAAGATATTCTTATCGGCATCAATAAATATATAAATTTATTATCATTAATATTTTTTATTAAAACAGGTTTAAGTGATTCCTCTATTGAAAATACCAGATTTTCATCTTCTACCATTGAAACGCCATCAATAAAATATGCTGGATTAAAAGCAATGTCTATCTTTTCTTCTCCATAAGAAACTTCAAATTCTTCGCTTGAGCTTCCAATTTCTTTTATGTTCATGGATGCGAGCATTTTGCCATTTGAAAGCTCAATCTTAACCGGTATATTATCCTGAGCAATAGATGAAATTCTTCTTATAACTTCAAGGACCTTTTCTTTGTTTAAAATTATATTGTGTTTAAATTCTTTAGGAATAAGCTGGCCATATTCAGGGAATTTGCCTGATAAAAGCCTTGAAATAATCATTGTTTCAGAATCTTCGCTATCTTTTAAAGTAAAACTTGCCTGATTTTCTTCAATATTTATATCCATTATTTTTCCGCCAAAATCACTTTTAATAATACTGTCAAGAACTTTTGAAGGAATAACTACTTTGATGGGATTGCCATTATAATTAATTTTTTCTTCTACGCAGGAAAGCCTATAGCTGTCTGTTCCTACCATCCTTATATAGCTTAGATTGTTATTAACGTCATCGCCGGTGCTCGAGCCTTCGTTTTCGCCAACTTCAATCAAAACTCCCGTAAGTATCGCTCTGCTGTCTTCGTTTGAAGCTGATTTAATTGCCTTGCCTGAAAGTTTTTTAAAAATATCAAAATCTATTGAAAATTTAATTTTATCTAAGGTTTGTGGAAATTCAGGGTATTCATCTATGGCAAAAGTATTAAGATAAAAATTACTTTTATCGCACTGAACTTTTAGTTGGTTTTTATTAATATCAAGCTCAACATTTATTTTTGATTCAGGAAAATTTCTTAAAATATTTATAAACACTTTTGCTGGAACAACTGCTCTTCCCCTTTCAATTATGTTTGCATTAATGCTTGATTTAATGCTTGTCTCAAGGTCAGTGCTATAAATATATAATTTATCACTAGCCTCAAGCAAAACGCCGCTTAATGCAGAAATTAAACTTTTAGAAGTAGCAATCCTGCTTGCAAAATTTAATTTGTTTAGTAAATCGTTGCGGGTAGATTGAAATTTCATAATGATACCTCTTGTCTTAAGTAATATATTTTTTAATATTATTTAAGTATATTAAATTATTATTATTTTGGAAAATAAAAAATTTTTATAAATAAAAAATAAAAATATTTTAGAAAAAAAATTAAATCCAGATATATATTATATCAATTATTTATATTAATATTTTTAAAATAATAAATAACAATAATTAATACCTGTAGAAATTGTATAAAAAAATTTTTTTATAAATAAAAAACATAAAAATAAAAATTTTAAATGTTGATAACTTTATTAAAATCTGTATAAAAAATAAAATTATTTAAAAAATATGTAAACAAAAAAAGTTATAAACAAAAAAATAATTACACTGTTTAAAAAAACAAGCTTATTAAAAAAAATAATTAACATTATTTAAACATATTTTAAACACCATTTTTTATCCTGTTAGTTATTTCCTGAACCTCATTATATACCGAATGATCACTTTTAATTAATAAAGAAATCTTGTTTATTGCATATATTACTGTAGGATGGTCCCTGTTTCCGCAATCTTTACCAATTTTTGGAAGCGATGCATTTGTAAGTTCTCTAATTAAATACATGGCAATGTGTCTTGCATGTGATATAAGCTGGCTTCTCTTTGAACTAGTTAAATCATTTATTGAAACAGAAAAATATTTTGAAACTTCTTTTAATATCCGGGATATGCTTATCTGAACTTCTTTATTATCAGGTAAAATATCCTTTAAAATTTCTCTTGCTTTTTCAATATTCGGAGTGGTATTAGTTAAAGAAGAATAAGCAATTACTCTGGTTAATGCGCCCTCAAGCTCTCTTATGTTTGATGTAAAATTTGTGGCAATTAAATTAAAAATATCATCCGAGACAGGAATATTTACTTTTTCTCTAACGCAATATTTTTTAAGAATAGCAATTCTTGTTTCAAGATCGGGTTGAGTAATGTCAGTCACAAGCCCCCATTCAAATCTGGATCTTAATCTATCTTCAAGAGAGGCAATATCTTTTGGGGCACGATCACTTGTTATAACAATTTGCCTGTTTGTATTATGAAGCGCATTAAATGTATGAAAAAACTCTTCCTGACTTGCTTCTTTTTGTTCAAGAAAATGAATATCGTCTATTAAAAGAACATCGTTTGTTCTGTAAGCTGCTTTAAAACTCATTATGTTTTTATCTCGAAGAGAGTTTATAAAATCAGTAAGAAATTGCTCGGCAGAAACGTATTTTACTTTCATATCAGGGAAAAGCTGTAAAGTATACTGACCTATCGCATGAAGAAGATGAGTTTTTCCAAGGCCTACTCCCCCGTAAATAAATAAAGGGTTATATGCTTTACCGGGGTTTTCACATACAGCAACTGCAGCATTGCAGGCAAATTCATTATTTCGGCCAATTATAAACGTGTCAAAGGTATATTTTTTGTTAAATTCCTGTAAATTTTGATAAGAATCACCAGCTTTACGGGATTGAACTATTGGTGAATTTAAAGAATCAGAAGATGCAAAAATTAATGAATCTCTTTTTGAAATCTCTGGATCAACTATTATTTTAATTTTACAAGTTTGATTTAAACATTTATTGATAGAATCACTAAGAATTTTATTATAACGTGTTTCAAACCATTCTTTTGCAAAATCACTTGATACAGAAATAGTTAAAACGTTTTTTTTAAAAGATAAGGGCACTATATTTTCAAACCAGGTTTTAAAGGTTGGTGTGTTAACAGTATTTTTAATATCAGATAATATAATAGTCCAAATATCATTTATGTTTTCTTCCATATATAGATATTAAAAATTATTTGAATAATATTCAAGATATTTAAAACCTTTTTTTGTCAGTCTTTTTTTGCCTGCGGAAAAAGTTTTTAAAAGCCCTTCTTTTTCAAGATAAGCAAGTTCACGAAATGATGTTGAAAGACTAAATCCAAGCTCTTTAGAAATTAAAGATGGACCTGATTCTTCAAGTTCAAGAGTAAGATATAAAATTTTTATTTGTCTTAATGTTAAATTTATAGAACGAAATTCTTCAGGAACCGCAATATCTTTTGAAAAATCAGAAGCCCTCGAATTATTAGAAATTGGTGGATTAGAAACATTAGAAACCGGTGAAGCAGAAGCTAAATTTAAAGAAGATTTTGCGGCAATTTCATCAGACGTGCTTATGTCTTTATTAAATAAATCAGTATTGTTTAGTTTGGGATTTAAATTTTCAGATTTAAGGGTGGCAATATTTCCTTCAAGGTTTGCAATAGAATTATTATAAATATTTGAAACATTATTGACAGGAGAATTATTTTCAGCTCCATTAGTACTATTAATTTTTAAAATAACAACCGTACCATTATTTATGTTATCTTTTATATCAATGGAACCTCCTGAAAAACGGATAGTTTCTTTAACAATTGGAAGACCGGAACCCACTCCCCTTATAAATCTTTTCATCTCCCTTGTTGCAGAAGTAAAACCTGGAAGCATTGCTTTTTCTTTATCGGCTATCCCAGGACCCTGGTCAGATATCATAATTTGGTTTCCATTATTTATAATAGTAATTACTACTTCTGAAAATTGAGCATGAATTAAATTTTCAACAATTTCTTTAATTATTGTATAAGGAATTTTACCTCCCTGCTCATGTGAGATTTGGTATATTTTTTCTGTAGTAACATTTATAAAATCATTTATGTTGTCGTGTTGTAAATCAATTATTCTGGGAATACTTGTAAAATTATCATAAACTGCAATTCTTACAAATAACGGGAATTTGTAAAAGCTATCAGAAGAATCAATACCTGAATTTGTGATATTATTGTCAACCATTTAGTTTTTTGTTAATAATAAACTTTATTATAAATATGTTAAAAAAAGTATAAATTAAAATATTAACAAATAAAAATTATGAAAAAATAATCTTAATAAAAAAATGTCAAAAAAATAATACTTTTCATAAAAGCATAATTGTTAACAATTAAAATTAAAAGATTTTAATAAAAAATTAACATAAAAAACAATAAAATTACAGCATTAAAAAAAATAAATTTATACTTAAAATAGTCGTATTTTTCAAAGTTATAAACATAATTTTCTACACCTGTATAAAACTTTAGAAATAAAATTTTAAAATGATGTTTAAATTAAAATAAAATGACAAAAACCTCTTTTTTCAAGTGAAAAAAAAATGAAAAGCACCTGAACAAATGTTCGCTAATTTAAATTTAAACGATAAGTGGAAGCATCTCCAATTTCGTGATAGTAATAAAAGAAAAACTTTAAGGGCAGAACGGGTTATTTCAAAAACACGCAAGCTTTTCCCCAGCGAGAAAAAGCTTGCTCAAGTTTTCAGGCTTCGCTCTCCTCTTATAAGAGGAACCATGCCCGCGAACCATGCCTGCTTCGCCTTCAAATGGTTTTCTAAAGTAACCCATCCTGACCCGATAATTAATTTTTTATCACGAAACTGGAGATGCTAAAACGATAAGTAAATTTATTGTCACGGTTGTCACGGGGACGTATAATTTGATAAGACTGGTTTAATATAAATTAATATAATAATTAATAAAAATATTTTAGAATATTTAATTTACCTTTATTTTGTCAAAGAATTAATTTATATATTTAATTTAATCCAAAGTTTTACCAGATAACCATTAAATATGCTTTATATAAAAACTGCTTACTTATTTAAAAAATCTAAGGGAAACTAAGTATCAAATTATATGTCCCCGTGACATCCTAAAATAAAAAAATGTTAGAATTAACAAATAGAAAATCTTGTTAGATTTAATTTTTATATTCAAGATTAGTTTGACTTATTGATATAAAAGATATTAAAATGTATAATTTACATCCGAATTAACTAAAATTAGAATATTATTGTAAAGTCAAGATATAGGCAGGTAAAATGAAACAGACATATCAACCAAATGTCAGAAAAAGAAAGAAGAAACATGGCTTTTTACAAAGGATGAGAACAAGAACTGGTAGAAAAGTTATAACTGCCAGAAGAAGAAAAGGCAGAAAAGTTTTATCAGCATAAACGCTGGAGGAAAAAATTAATATTCTTGAAAGTATAAAAAAAGAAGAAGATATTATAAGAATATTAAAAGAAGGAAAAAATGTAAAAAACAAGTATTTTATAGCTTATATTACATCAAACAAGAGCATAAAGGGTAAAATAAAAACAAGATTTGTAATAACAAAAAAAGTTGGGAAAGCAGTTATAAGAAATAAAATAAAAAGAATATTAAGAGAAATTCTTAGGACAGAAAGCTTGTTAAATAATAAGGAAATAGAAATAATAATATTTGCTAAAAAAGAGATAAAAAATACAAATTTTTGGGAATTGAAATTTATATTTAATAAAATGTTAAAAGAAGTATTATAGAATTATTAATAAATACATAATATAGATATAAAATTTAATAAATATAAGAAATAATTTATGAAAAAAGTATTAATATTATTAATAAAAGGATATAAAAGAATATTATCACCACATTTACCACCAAGCTGCAGATTTTACCCAACATGCTCAACCTATGCTATTCAAGCAATTGAAAGATATGGAATAATAAAGGGAGGCATGAAAGCAATTTATAGAATACTTAGATGTAATCCTTTTAATAAGGGTGGTTACGATCCTGTAAAATAAAACGGAGGAGAATATTGTCCTGGTTAACTCAAATTTTAAAGCCAATTGAATTAGTATTAAGTTATGTAATTGAATTTTTTTATAGATGGATACCAAGTTATGGTCTTGGAATAATTTTTCTAACAATTGTTGTCAGGATAATTTTATTGCCATTAACAATAAGTCAGACAAAGTCAATGGCAAGAATGCAAATGCTGCAGCCGGAATTAAAGGAAATACAAAAGCAATATAAGGATGATCAACAAAGAATGCAGCAGGAAATTATGGCTTTTTATAAAAAAAATAATGTAAATCCCCTATCTGGTTGTTTGCCCTTATTACTGCAAATGCCGGTATTTTTTGCATTATTTCAGTTGCTAAGGGATTTGGGAACAAAAATACTTGGAATAGGTGCACAAACTATTTATAGGTTTTTATGGATGGATTTAAGAGTTCCGGACCCATATTATGTTCTTGTAATTTTAATGGTGGCAACAATGGTAATTACTTCGAAAATGACTCAAACCAGTACGACAAGTACCGGGGGGAGTCAAGCATTAATGACATATTTATTGCCTGTGGTTTTCGGTTTTATATCTATCAGGCTTCAGTCTGGAATATTAATTTATTGGGTTACAACAAACGTCTGGTCAATTGGGCAGCAATATTTTGTAAATAAAATAGTAATAAAAGAAAAATCAAAAATTGGTGAAAAAAAGAAAGGTTCTGCAAAAGTTTTACCTGATAAAAAAATTGAAACAAAAATAATAAAACAAAAATCAAAAAAAAGAAGAAAATAGCTTTATAAAGAGGTGTGACAATGACTGAACAAAGAAGCATGGAAGAAGCTATTAGCAAATTTGTTGAATCATTAGAAGAAGAACAGAAATCTAACAAGTTAATTGAAAGTAAAAATAAAATAAAAACTGCTGAAGAAAAAGAAGAAGAAAAAAAAGAAGAAGAAATCAAAGAAAAAAAAGAAATAAAAAATGACAATAAAGTCGAAAAAAATAACATAAATAATAATTTTATTGTTAAAAATGAAGATGATATTGGAAAGATAAAAGAATTTATAGCCAGGGTAGTAAACAGTATCTGCAATAGTGAAGTTTCTGAAATTAAATATGATAAAGAAAAAAATGAAATAGATATATATGGAAAAGATTTAGGAATTGCCATTGGTAAAAATGGTAAAAATATGGAAGCACTTGAATATATAATAAATATAATCGCAAAAAAGAAAAATATTTTAAATAAATCAGTTACGATAGATATAAAAGATTATAGAAAAAAGAAATATGCTATAATGAAAAATTTAGCAATAAGAATGGCTAAGAAAGCTGTAAAAGAGGGAAGAAAAATAGTATTAAAACCAATGCCTTCATATGAAAGAAAAATTATTCATGATATTCTTTCTGATAACAAAGAAGTAAAAACAGTAAGTAAAAACAAGGAACCCTATAGAAGAATTATTATATATCCCAATAAAGAGAAATAAATAATAATAAAAAAATTAATTAAAAATAATTGACGCTATATAGCGTCAATTATTTATTTTGTGGATTATTTTGTATAATAATAAAAATTAACAGGAATTAAAAAGATAAGTAAAAAATAATAATAAAAAAAGAAAAACAAAAAAAATGGAAGAAGATACAATAACTGCGCTTGCAACAAAAGCAGGAGAATCTGCAGTAAATATTATAAAAATTAGCGGTAATAATTCTATTGAAATTGCCCAAAAAATATTTAAGTCAAAATCACAAAGAAAGTTACAAGAATTAAAAACATATAGCATGATATATGGGAATATTTATGATGAGAATGGAGATATAATTGATGAAGTTATAATAAGCATTATGAAAACCCCCCACTCATATACAAGAGAAGATGTTGTTGAAATAAACTGTCATGGCGGGATTGCAGCTGTTAATAAAATACTTGATTTAGTTATAAAAAGCGGTGCCAGATTAGCTGAACCCGGAGAATTTACGAAAAGAGCTTTCATGAATGGAAGAATAGATTTAACACAAGTTGAAGCTATAGCTGATATTATTTATGCTAAAACAGAAACAAGTTTAAAAATAGCAGCAAATAATTTAAAAGGAATATTAAGTCAGGAAATAAAAAGTATAAGAAAGGATTTATTGGATTTAATTATTGATGTGGAAGCATCAATAGATTTTACAGAGGAGGATATAGAAATTATTACTTATGATGAAATGCTAAAAAGAGTTAAATTTATTTCAAGCAAATTAAAAGAATTAATAAAGAATGAAGAAAAGGGCGAAATAGTAAAAAATGGTATAAAAGTTGCAATTATAGGGAAGCCAAATGTTGGAAAATCCAGTTTATTAAATTTAATAATAAAAAAAGATAAAGCAATAGTAACTCCAATACCTGGAACAACAAGAGATGCAGTTGAAGAAATATTATATTTGAATGGAATTCCTGTAATAATGACTGATACTGCAGGTATTAGAGAATCAAAAAATATGATTGAAAAAATTGGTGTAAATAAAAGCATGGGTGAAATAGAAAGATCTGATATATTAATTATCGTGATTGATAATTCAAGAAAAATAACGAATGAAGATATAGAAATTTTAAACAAGTCAAAAGAAAAAAAACATATTTTATGTATAAATAAAATAGATAAAAAGTCAAAAATTGACAAAATGGAAATAAAAAAGTATATAGATGAAAAATTAATTGTAGAAGTTTCTGCATTAAAAAATACAGGAATAGATAAATTGGAGGAAAAAATTAAAGATTTAACAATAGGAAAAGATAGATTTGAAATAGAAGAAAAAATTATAATAAACAAGAGGCAAAAAATTACAATTCAAAAAGCAAAAGAGTCAATAGATAATGCTATTAATGCAATAAAAAATAAATTATCACAAGAATTCCCGGCATTAGATTTAAGGAATGCATATAATTTATTAGGGGAAATAATTGGAGAAAATACAAATGAAGATATTTTAAATGGAATTTTTAGCAAATTCTGTGTAGGAAAATAAATACGACAAAATTTAACAAAAAGATAAAAAATGACGTATATGTTCCACGTGGAACATTAAATAAATTAAATAAATATAAATATGAATAATTATAATAAATATAAAGTAATAGTCATTGGAGCAGGAATAGCTGGATGCGAAGCTGCAATACTTTGTGCAAAAATGGGTTTAAAAACATTAATTATAAATATAAGCATGGATAATCCTGCAATGTTAAAATATAGTTCTAAGTTAGGCGGGGCATACAATGATATATTATTAAAAGAAATAGAAATATTAAACGGTTTTATTCCTAAAGCAATATTAATAAATAAGATCGCTGAAAGTAATGAAAATAACAGGAATATAGCAGGATCTTATATTGTAGATAAAAGAAATTTTTCATTGTTTTATAAATATTATATGGAAACTTTGGATAATCTTGAGACAAGGCAAGGTTTAGTCGTAAATATAGAAAAATGTAATTTAAATGAAGACATAAGATATAAAGTAATTTTAAATGATAATAGTATGTTTTTTACAAAGTCTATAATAATAACAACAGGAACTTTTTTAGATGCTAATATAATTTGGGGGAAAAATAAAATCAATGCCGGAAGACATGGAGAAATAAATTCAATAAGTTTTGATAAAAATTTAAAAAATATTGGTTATGAATTTAAAAAAATAAAAACATATATTTCACCTGGAATAGATAAAAAAACGATAGACTTAAAAAAATTAAGAAAAATAAAATCTACTGAGCAAGGGGATTTATATATAGATAACTTAGAGCAATTTAAAAGTTTTAAAAAAATTAATACAAAAGAAAAATATTTTGCTTTTAAAACAAAAGCATCAATTGATAATCTTAAGAAAGCAATTAGCAATATTTATAAAAATAGTTTTAATGAAAGAAAAAATAATTTAAATGATGATAACGATAAATTAATTGAAAATACAGATACTTATAATAAAAATAATGAAATTGAAATAACATTATATCCCGAAGGCGCAAATACAATAGTATTATATGCTGATGGTTTTAATTCTGTTTTATCAGAGGATAAACAACAAATATTATTAAATCAATTTTTAGGGCTTGAAGATAGTTCGATTACAAAACCAGGGTATTGTATTGAATATGATTCATTAAATCCATCTCAAATTAAAAATAACCTTGAAAGTAAAATACATGAAAATATTTTTTTTGCTGGTGAAATTAATGGAATATTTAGTTATGAAGAAATTATATCCCAGGGTCTTATAGCTGGAATTAATGCCTCATTAAAAATATATGAAAATAAAGAATTTATAATAAATAAAGAAGATTCATTAATAGGATTTTTTATTCATTCATTATTTAATAAAAAATTAAATGATTCAAAAATATCATATTCCGATAAAGAAAATTTTATTAAAACTTATGATATTAATAACGTGAAAAATAAACTTTTAAATTATTTAAAAATAGTTAATAAATATTTTATATAGCACTTTTTATAGTAAAAATTATTTAATTGTTATGATAATTTTTACAATTGTTTCACGTGGAACATTATAGCTATGAATAATTCTAAAAATGTCTTTGATGTTATTGTTGTTGGAGCAGGGCATGCTGGTTGTGAAGCTGCCCTTGTTTGTTCACGGCTAAATCTTAAAACCTTACTTTTAACAATTAATATAGATAAGATTGCTTTGATGCCTTGTAATCCCTCAATTGGTGGTGTTGGTAAAAGCCAGCTTGTTGCCGAACTCGATGCTCTTGGCGGACAAATGGCAAAAACAGCTGAAAAAACATTAATACAATTAAAAATATTAAATAAAAGTAAGGGGCCTGCAGTTCAATCTTTAAGAGCTCAAATTGATAAAAAAGCTTATGAGATTGAAATGAAATACGTTCTTGAAAATACCCCTAATCTTATATTAAGACAGGGAAATGTTTGTAATATTTTAGTTGAAAACCAAATAGTAAAAGGTGTTGAAATAGAAGGTGGTATTTATTTTTATTCAAATGCGGTTATAGTTACTACTGGTACTTTTTTAAGAGGAAGAATAATTATTGGTGACAAAGAATATAAGGCAGGTCGGATGGGAGAGTATCTATCATTAAATCTTACAAAAAGTCTTAATAATCTTGGAATTAAAACAGACAGATATCAAACAGCAACTCCACCGCGTATTGATAAACGTACAATTGATTTTTCTAAAACTATTGAACAACCTGGAGAATTTGAACCATTGAATTTTTCTTTCTGGAATGAAAAAACCATACATAAAAATATTTCAAGTTATTTAACATATACAAATAAAAAAACGCACGAAATTATTGCTAAAAATATTGATAAATCACCGATAAGATCAGGAATTATTAGTACTCACGGACCGAGACACTGCCCATCAATTGATAGAAAGGTTATTAATTTTCCTGAAAAAACAAGACATCCTGTTTTTATTGAACCTGAAGGTGAATATACAAATGAAATGTATTTACAGGGCTTAACCACAAGCATGCCTATAGAATTTCAGCAATTAATAGTAAATTCGGTAGAAGGTCTTGAAAATGCAAGAATAATAAGGCCTGGTTATGCTGTTGAATATGATTATATTTTTCCAAGTCAGTTAAATTTAACTCTTGAATCTAAGATAATAGAAAATTTATTTTTTGCTGGTCAGATAAATGGCACAAGCGGTTATGAGGAAGCAGCTGTTCAAGGTTTTATTGCAGGTGTTAATGCATCATTAAAACTTCTTAAGAAGCCTGAATTAATTTTAACAAGAGAAGAAAGCTACACAGGAGTTTTAATTGATGATTTAATTACAAAAGAATTGTATGAACCTTACAGGATGTATACTTCAAGAGCAGAATACAGGCTTTTACTAAGATCTGATAATGCAGATTTAAGGCTTTCAAAATATGGATATGAAATTGGTTTAATTAATAAAAAACAATATGATAAAGTTTTAAATAAAGAAAAAGAAATCCAAATCTTAAATGAATTTTTAAAACAAAAAGTTATTTTTCCTGCCTCTAAAAATAATGAAATTTTAAAGAATATGAATTCTGCGGTTATTGAAGTTCCGACCAATCTTTATCAAATATTAAAAAGACCCGAAATAAGGATATTGGATTTACTTAATAATTTTGGATTTGATTTTACTATAAAAGATAATGATGTTTATAATCAGGTTGAAATAAATACGAAATATGAAGGCTATATTTTAAAACAGCTTGAAGAAATTAAAAAATATTCAAATCTTGAAAAAATTACAATCCCTCAAACCTTTGATTATTTTAAAATTAATGGCTTAACTTTTGAAGCTAAAGAAAAATTAAATAGTATAAAACCCAATACTCTTGGGCAGGCATCAAGAATTGCAGGCGTTTCTCCAGCAGATATTTCCATTTTATTAATTTATTTAAAATCAAAGTCTGGAAGATAATGATATTGATAATAAAAAATACTTCTGATATTAATTACCATGATATCCTGGCGAATTATTTAAATGAAATGAATGTAAATTTTTCTGACGAAGATGTTTATAAAATAATAACCTTTCTAAATGAAATTTATAATTTTAATAATGTTACAAATATAGTTGGCTCAAAAACTAAGGATGAAATTTTTTATAGGCATATAATGGATTGTATTTCTATTTTTAGCTTGAATAAAGAATTTAATCAAAAAATTTTGGCTCAGGAATCAATTCTTGATATGGGAACAGGAGCAGGCTTGCCAGGTATTCTTTTTTCTATATTATTAAGAAACAGTAAAGTTTTTTTGCTTGAAAAAAATCATAAAAAAGTAAAATTTTTATCGGATATGATTTCCAAGTTTAATCTTGCTAATACTTCTATAATAAATTACCCCGCTGAATATGTAGCAAAAGATAAAAAATATAGAGAATCTTTTGATTTTATTACAGCAAGAGCTGTTGCAAAAATAAATATTTTATTAGAATTAATAATTCCATTTTCTAAAATTAATGGTAAAATATTTTTATATAAAAGCAGAAAAGTTTTTTTGGAAGTTGAAGAATATAATAAATTTATAAATAAACTTGGATGTAAAATTAACAAAATTGAAGAAATTAAAGTTCCGTATCTTGAAGAGTTTAGAGCAATATTAATAATGGATAAAGTAACAAAAACACCAAAAATATTTCCAAGAGATTTGTCTTTAATAAAAAAAGCTAACTTATTTAAATAATTTAATATGTCAATATTTAAGTAATTATTATATAATTATTTTTATATTATTTGTGTCATTGCACATTTATATAAAGGTGTAAATTATGAGCGTTTTTAATAAATTATTTAAAAATAAAAAATATATTTCTGGCTCAAAAGTTGATAACAATTTAACCAACGATAGTTCAAAGAATATTGGTGATAATAGCAATAATGTCAAAGGCAGAAAAAATTATAATGATATTAATTACTTTGATGAAAATATTAAGACTGAAAATAAAAATTATACAGATAATGCAAATATGATAAATTCAAAAATTAACTCTGATGATAAAAATTATTTTAAAAAAAGCGATACTTTATTAAAAAAGATTATCGCAATTGCAAATCAAAAAGGCGGGGTGGGTAAAAGCACCACGGCTGTTAATCTTACCTCTTATTTGGGATATTTTGGTTATAAAACTTTAATTATAGATATTGATCCTCAAAGTAATTCTACAAGCGGTCTGGGAATTTCTTATGATTCAGAAAAATCTTCAATTTATAATGTAATTATCGGTGGAGCTGAGATCGAAAAAGTAAAATTAAAAACTGATTTTTTAAATCTTGATATTATCCCGTCATCTATTCAGCTTGCAGGCGCAGAAGTAGAGCTTGTAACAAGTATGAAAAGAGAATACAAGCTTAAAGAAGCTATTGAAAAAGTTAAAAACAATTATGATTATATAATAATTGATTGCCCCCCAGCACTTGGTTTATTAACAATAAATGCATTAAGCGCTGCAAATGAAGTAATAATACCAATTCAATGTGAATATTATGCTCTTGAAGGTTTAGGGCAATTATTAAATACAATTAAACTTGTAAAAGAAAATTTAAATTCTGAACTTGAAATTGCAGGGGCTTTAATGACCATGTACGATCCAAGAATAAAACTTGCTGATCAAGTTATATCAGAAGTAAAAAAATATTTTTCAAATAAAATTTATAACACAATTATTCCAAGAAATGTGAGATTAAGTGAAGCCCCAAGTTATGGTAAACCCATTCTTCTATATGATCCTGAATGTAAAGGGGCGCAAGCATATAAAAGTTTTGCAAAGGAAGTGATTGAAAATGGCACAAAGAGGATTAGGTAGAGGTTTAGGAGCTTTAATTCCAAATCTTAATAAAAGTCCTGAAGTTACAGAAAATGTTGAAAACAGAGTGTTTGAACTTGGTATTGAACAAATTGAACCAAATAAAAAACAGCCAAGGCGAAATTTTAATGAAGAAAGTTTAAGTGAACTTTCCGATTCTATAAAAGAGTTTGGTATTATTCAGCCAATTATTGTAAGAAAATTAAACGGTGAAGAAAAGTATGAAATTATTGCAGGTGAGAGAAGATTCAGGGCAGCTAAACAAGCAGGTTTAACATCAATTCCAGCTTTAATAAATACAAATATTGATGATACTTCAAGCCTTGCAATGGCTTTAATTGAGAACATACACAGGGAAAATTTAAGCCCTATTGAACAAGCGCATACTTATAAGCAATTACTTGAGGAACTGAATATAACTCATGAGGATCTTTCAAAAAGAATAGGTAAAAGCAGAGCAAGTATCACTAATTTAATTAGAATATTAAACCTTCCGATAAGTGTTCAAAAATTAATTGATGAAGGGAAAGTTACAACCGGGCATGCAAAAGTATTAGTAAGCTTAAAAAAGCCGGAAGACCAGCTTCAGGTTGCAGAACTGATAATTAAAAACGATTTAAGTGTAAGAGAAGTAGAAAAAATTGTTAATTTAAAAAATAATCCTCCGGAAAAAAAGCAAACAGATGATATTGTTAAGTTAACCAAATTACCCGATGTGAGTCAAAAAGTATCAGAATATCTTAATGCTCCTGTTAAAATAATTCAAGGCAAGAAAAAAGGTAAAATTGAAATAGAGTTTGGAAGTATAGGGGAGCTTGAAAGAATAGTTAAATCAATAATAAGTTAACAAATAATCAATTTTTAAAGATATTGTTTTTAGTGTTTTTACAGCTGTTATTCTTTGTTTATTTTATGAACCAGGCTTTTCCTGTCAAGTTTGTATCCCCGATACTGCTGGGGGTATCTTATTTGAAGAAAAGGTTTATTCAGATAATTCAAACGTTATTGATAAGTTTATTCATATTTTTTTCTCCAGTAAATATTAATAAGACAGATATTAATATTACTGTATTACTGTGATGATGAAATATACATTTTAGCATTAAAATATAATTATTATGTTAGAAAGTTATTTAAAAATCATATTTTATTTCTTTATATTTCCCAGAACCTCTTTTGAAATCATTTCTACAAGTGTATCATAAACAATAGTATTAGCTTGAGGTTTTAATTTAGGATCTTCCAATCCACAGCTTACTTCATCACAAGATATACACAAAGTTTTGTCTGCCGCAGTAATATTTTTACTGCCAAATACTTCCATCCTGTTCATTACTGTTTTTTTGATATCAGCTTGAACAATTTTAGACAAATCAGCATAACTTATACATTCAGGATTTTCATTTAAGAAATTTCTTGCTGCTTTTACTGCACTTGCTGACATCTCGGTATAAAAATTAATTTTTGAAATCCCAAGGCTTATAGCTTTTTTAAAATCAGCATCTGGTATACCTGAGCCGCCATGTAAAACAAGTGGAATAGGTATTGCCTTATTTATTTTATCAATTCTTTCAAAATCAAGGTTTGGTTCACCCTTATAAGTGCCATGAACATTTCCTACAGAAATTGCAAGCGCATCTACCCCAGTTTCTTCATAAAATCTTATTGCATCTTCCACCTTTGTAAAAGATTCAACATTTGCTTCATGTGGAGTAGGCGCAGCAGTTCCAACTACTTCTCCTCCAATATTTCCTATTTCACCTTCAACTCCTACACCAACACTATGAGCGATTTTAACAATCTCTTTTGTTCTTGCAATATTAACTTCAAGGGGTTCAGCACTACAATCAAACATTACCGAAGTAAACCCTGCTCTTATAGCTCTTATTATGGTTTCAAAATTTTTCCCATGATCCAGATTAATGCAAACCGGAACATTAACTTCTCTTGCTGCTCTGATAATAGCAGGTGCAATATGTTCAAGATTTAAGTAACGGAAATGAACTTCTGCAAGCTGCATAATTACAGGTGAATTTGATTCAATTGCAGCTTCTATTATTGGATCAATAAAAGTCATGCTTGTAACGTTAAAAGCACCAACAGCATATTTATTTTTACTTGCGTGATTTAATAAATCTTTTAAATTTATCAGCGACATAAAGTAATCCTCTCAACAATTAATTAATAATTTTATAATAAAACTTTTATTTTAAAAAAATTTGATTGTTAACTTAAATTAATTAAATTAAAACTTAATAATACTAAGCCTAATTAATAATATAATAAATATTGAAAAACTGCCAAGCAGTTTAAGTAATTTTTATAAATAAATTTTAAAGAAAATATCTTAAATTAAATTTAATATGATTTCAAGCTTAAAACAAAAGGGAAGGGCTTGAGTTTATTAAAACCTGAAATCAAAGCCCTTCCACTTTTTAACTATTAACTTATTAAATATTATACGAAGGAGCATTCGTTTTTATTGTTAATAGTTAATATTATCAATATTATTAATTCATCAAATTTAAAAAGAAATTTTATGGATTAAGTTATTTTATATAAAATCATTTGAATTATATGCCATTATATCTGTATGCCTATAAAACAATAAATTATTTATGTCAAATTTTACATCCCCGTGACAATGACAACGTCCTCCGTCCCCATGACATAAAATTTATAATTATAAGATTGGTAAATAGTTATCTATTTCATAGTTTGTTACAAAAGTTCTGTATCTATCCCATTCAATTTTTTTATTTTCTATAAATTTTGTAAATACATGCTCCCCAAGTGTTTCTCTCATTAGCTTGCTGTTTTCCAGGTTATTAACAGCCTCATAAAGGTTATTTGGAAGAGTATCAATTCCTGCTTTTTCTCTCATTTTATAATCCATCTCAAAAATATTTTCCTCAATCGGATCCTGTAATTTATAGTTGTTCTTTATTCCTTCAAGACCTGCCGCAAGCATTACACTAAATGCTAAATAAGGATTACAAGCAGGATCAGGACATCTGAATTCAACTCTTGTGGCTTTTTCTTTTCCAGGCTTATATTGAGGAACTCTTACAAGCGTAGACCTGTTTCTTCTTGCCCATGAAATATAAACGGGTGCTTCATATCCCGGGACAAGTCTTTTATAAGAATTAACCCACTGGTTTGTAATTGCAACAAATTCTTTACAGTGTTTTAAAAGACCTGCAATATAGCTTTTACCTTCAGCTGATAAATTATATTTATCCTTAGGATCAAAGAAAGCATTTCTATCACCCTTAAATAAAGACTGATGAACATGCATTCCGCTGCCGTTTTCTCCAAATAATGGTTTAGGCATAAATGTTGCATAAACATTGTGTCTCATTGCAATTTCTTTAACAACAATTCTGTAAGTCATTGCACTGTCAGCCATTGTCAGAGCATCAGCATATCGTAAGTCAATCTCATGCTGTGAAGGTGCAACTTCATGATGTGAATATTCAACTCCTATTCCTAATGCGTCCAGATAAAGTATAGTTTCCCTTCTTAGATCACTTGCAACATCAAGTGTTGTTAAGTCAAAATAACCCCCCTGGTCCAGCACCTCAGGGGTACCTTTATCGCTTTTAAAGTAAAAGTATTCAAGCTCGGGCCCTACATAAAAAGTATAACCCATTTCTTTTGCCTTCATTAAGTTTCTTTTTAAAACCCATCTTGGATCTCCTTCAAAGTGTTCACCGTTAGGCTCCATTATGTCACAAAACATTCTTGCAACTCCGCTTTCTGAAGGCCTCCAGGGTAATATTTGAAAAGTGGAAGGATCAGGTAAAGCTATCATATCGCTTTCTTCAATTCTGGAGAAACCTTCAATTGAAGAACCATCAAATCCCATCCCTTCATTTAAAGCTCCCTCAAGTTCCTCAACTGTAATAGCAAAACTTTTTAACATTCCCTGAACATCAGTAAACCATAATCTTATAAATTTGATATGATTATCTTTTGCCTTTTTTAAAACAAATTCTTTCATTTCATCTAATTTTTTATTATCAGTCATTGCTCCTCCTTTTAAATTATTTGTATTTTTTTGTATTTTTTAAATTTTAATTGTTTATGTTTTAAATTTATAAAAAATTATAAATTAATAAAAATAACAAAAATAAATTATTAAAAACTTAAATTATTAAAATTTAAATTGTTATATTATCTTAATTATATTTCAAATAAATTACAGAAATGTTAAATCTATGTTAAATCTTTTGAGAAAACATATAACCCACATTTCTTATTGTTTTAAGCATTTGATCATAAGGGGAGGGAAGTTTGGAGCGTATTCTTCTCATATGAACATCAACAGTTCTATTGCCGCCATAAAAATCATATCCCCAGATTTTGGATAAAAGTATATTTCTCGAAAAAACTTTATCTTCATTTTGAACTAAATATTTAAGCATTTCAAATTCTTTAAATGTAAGTTCTATTATTTGGCCTTCAATAGAAAGTTCATATTTTTCAAAATTTATAATCATATCTTTTATAACAATTATATTTTTTAATTCTTTAGCATTATATTTGTTTAAAATCAAAGCCACTCTTAATAAAAGCTCATCCTGAAGCTGTTTAAATAAAATTATATCTTCATATTTAATAAACTTTTCAAATAATAATCCTGCTTGTTCTAAATTTATTATTAATAACTTTGGAATTTGAACGGTTATTAACTCATCAAGAACTTTAAAGTCAGAGTTCTGTGTATAAAGATTATCTTTATAATAAGTAGGGGAGTAAGCCGCGAAATTAACGGATTGTTTATTTAAAGGATTCTTAGTAAAAGTCAGACTGGTAATGTCGACGATAAATAATGCTACGCCACTTAAATCATTTTCGCCCAAAAGGGAATTGTTTTGCTGAAAATAAGAAAAACTGTCAGGTATTTTTTTTGAAGCAACATTATAATTTTTTCCTAAAAGTTCTGCGACAGTTTCTATGATGTTTTGATTTTTAGAAATTACAGTTATTTTTTCCATTAATTTTTTTTTAATTAAAATTAAATTTTAAAAAAATATTACTCTAAATGATAAAATAAATTTTTAATAAAGCTAAAAAAAGCTAAATATATTGGCTTATATTGGCTTAATTAATTTACAAATTTACCCGATTTATCAAATAAATATATAAAGATTATATTAAATCAAATCAATTAAATAAAACCAATTAATATTATATATGTGATTATATGTGATCAAAATAAATAATAAAATTTAGTTTATTTAAAAAGTAAAAATATAAGAAAGGTTTCTTAGCCAGCAAATTTATTTGTAATAGGGTATCTTCGATCTTTACCAAAAGCTCTAGGGGTAATTTTAATTCCGGGAGAACTTTGCCTTCTCTTATATTCACTTACATCTATAAGATGCATAACTTTTTTAACAATCTCATCAGGATAACCAAGATTGTTTACCATATAATTATAATCCATGTCATCTTCAATATATGCCTTTATAATTTTATCAAGCAAATCATAAGGTGGAAGCGAGTCCTGATCTTTTTGATTTGGCTTAAGTTCTGCTGAAGGTGCTTTTTTAATGATATTTTCAGGAATGATCCCATTGTATTTTTTATTTATAAAATTACAAAGAGCATAAACCCTGGTTTTATATATATCTTTAATAGGTGATAAACCACCTGCCATATCTCCATACAAAGTGCAATAACCTACACTTGTTTCGCTCTTGTTACCAGTAGAAAGAACAAGCCAACCATATTCATTGGAAAGTGCCATTAAAATATTTCCCCTGATTCTTGCTTGAATATTTTCCTTTGTTAAATTTATTTCATCAGACTCGAAGATATTTTTAAGTGCTTTAAGATAAGAATAATATACTTCTGAAATAGGAATTTTCATTGAATTTATTTTTATATTTTTTATTAACTTTTCAGAATCATCAATGCTTGACTGGCTTGAAAACAAAGAAGGCATTAATATTCCTGTGACGTTTTCATTTCCAAGAGCCATTGTAGCAATAAATGCTGTCAGTGCTGAGTCAACGCCACCGCTTAAACCTATAACAGCTTTCCTGAAACCATTTTTGTGAAGGTAATCTCTTGTTCCTAAAACCAGCGCTTCAAGAATTTCTTCTTCTTCACAGCTTATTAAATCTTTATATTGAGTACTTTTTGCTTTTCCTGAAATCTTTTTATTTGAATAGCGGCGCAGTTCATTCTGCAGTAGTTTGTTTTTATTATCATTTTGAGTTGTTTTTAAAAAGGTTAAAAAAGGTATCTCAATTAATTCAGGCACTAAAATATTTTCTTTTGATAATTCAAGCCTTTGACTTTTATATCTTGGATCTCTTAACCTTATGGATTCAACTTCCTGTAAATCAAGATCATAAATCAGTAAATCTTCTTCAAAAGGTTTGCACCTTGCAAGTATTTCTCCGTTTGCATCAATAATCAAAGAATTTCCATCAAAAACAAGCTCATCCTGACCGCCCACAAGATTAACATATGCAATACAAGTCCTGCAATCAGTTGCTCTTGTATGAAGCATTTTTTCGCGTTCAAAAACTTTTCCTGCATGATAAGGCGAGGCAGAGATATTTATTATAAGCTGAGCTCCTCCATAAACTGCCTGTATTTTTGCCGGACCTTCCGGATAATAAATATCCTCACAAATATTAACCCCGACAAGGGCATCATTAATCTTAAAAATTTTATTACTTCTTCCTTTTTGAAAATATCTCTCCTCATCAAAAACAGAATAATTTGGTAAATATTGCTTGTTATAAACAGATAAGATTTTTTTGTTTTGCATGATGGCAGCTGAGTTGTATATCTCATTTTCCTGCCAGATAAAACCGCAAATTATTACAATATTTTCAGAAAGAATTTTTACTTTTTCTATATATTCAAGATTTTTTTCAATAAAAGAAGGCTTTAACAAAAGATCTTCAGGGGGATAGCCGGTTAATGCAAGCTCAGGAAATATTACAATATCACATGAATATTCCAGAGCCTTCTTAACTGATTCTTCTATTAAATTAAAATTTTTTTCAAAATCACCAACAGTCGGATTTATTTGTGCAGCACATAACCTTAATATGCTTATTTTTTTACTCCTTTAACCTTAAATAATTTATTTTAAATAATATATTTTAATTTATTTAAAAATTTATTTTATATAATCAATGCTTTTTTAATGCATTTTCAATGCTTTGTTAAAAGCGATATGTCTTAATTATTTACAGAATTTACAGATAGTTGATTACTAATAATAAGCACAACTAAATTAACTGCATAACTAAATTAACCCATATTAATTATTAATTTTTCTAAATTTTATTTTTTATAATTTATTTTTATTATAAATTTTTGTTTAGTTTGCCTGTAAATTATTCTTCAGAACTGCTTAGTTTTTCCCTAACCTCTTTTGAAATTCTTTCAGGAGTCCACTTTGGCTCCCAGACAAGATTAACATTAACTTTACCAATACCTTGTATTCTTTCAATCCTTTCTCTTGCTTGTTCCTTTATGTACATGTGCATAGGGCAACCCATTGTTGTAAAAGTCATATCAACATTAACATCATTATTATCATTTATGTCAACTTTATAAATAAGACCTAAATCAACAATGTTTATTGGTATTTCAGGGTCATATACTTCAGATAAGGCTTTCAGTATATCATCTTCAGTTAATTTTTTTATTTCTTCCATTTTTCCTCCATTCTTTATTTTAAAAACTAATTAGTTTTATCAGCAATAATATTAAGTAAAAATATTAATTAAATTATTTTAAAGCAAATATAAAAATAAAAACAGATTGAATAATCAAGATTTATTAATAAGGATAAGATAAAATAAAAATATTAAAAGATGAAATATTTATCCCTGTCTTCATATGAAGAATTTTTATTTCTAAGCGATGATATGACTTCAGGCAGTACGTTTAATAAATAATCAATTTCTTCTTTTGTGTTTTCGCGACCGAGCGTAATTCTTACAGAGCTTCGGGCATATTCAGGGCAAATTCCCATTGCAAGTAAAGTGTTACTTGCTTCTGAGGAAGCACTTTTACATGCGGAACCGGCAGATATTGCAATTCCGTATTCATTAAGCCTGCTGACAATATCACTTGCTTCAACATTCTTAAAAGTAAAATTGCAGTTTCCCGGAAGTCTTTTATCAGGATGACCGTTGTAAATAACATCCTGTATATTTTGTAAAACTCCATCTCTTAAATAATCTCTTAATTTTGCTATCCTTTGATTTCGTTCTTTAAAATCTGACATTAATATTTCTGTTGCTTTTGCAAGACCCAGAATTCCAGGAATATTTTCAGTTCCTGACCTCCTACCTCTTTCCTGTCCACCACCATATATTTGAGGCACAATCCTGGTACCTTTTCTTATATATAATGCACCTGCACCTTTTGGAGCATAAATTTTATGGCCCGAGATAGATAAAAGATCCACATTTAATTTATCTATATCAATTTCACTGCTCATGTAACTTTGAACTGCATCACAATGAAATATTACATTATATTCCTTTGTAATTTTTCCGATTTCTTCTATTGGCTGAAAAGCTCCTACAATATTATTTGAATGCATTATTGTAACCAGAATGGTTTTATTTGTTATTGCATTTTTAATATCCTGCGGATCAACTATCCCATTACTGTCAACAGGTAAATAAGTTATTTCAAAACCTTCATTTTCAAGTATTTTTATTGGCATAAGAACGGCAGGATGTTCTATTTCAGAAGTAATAATATGATTACCTTTTTTATAATAGCCTTCAGCAATACCAAAAATTGCCATATTATTGCTTTCGGTACCACCGCTGGTAAAAAGTATTTCATCAGCATGAGATTTAATGGCATTTGCAATAGAAAGTCTTGACTGTTCAAGTATTTTTTTTGCTTCAACTCCAAAAAAATGCGGCTCAGATGCATTTCCAAAATAAATTGTCATTGCATCATAAACTGCTTTTGCTACTTCAGGTAAAACAGGAGTTGTTGCGCTATGGTCTAAATATATACGACGATGAAATTTTTCCATATTATTATTTAATATATTATTTAATATATTTAATGTATTAATGCAAATTTTTTATGTGAATTTTTATATTTAATTAGTTCTTGCTGAATAATTAACTAAAAAAGGTAAATTTAAAAAATTATAAGAGTAATTTTAATAGATTACTTTATAAAAATTGTATTATTCAGCATTATTTAATCATTATAACTTATTATAGCTTTTTACTTTTATTTTTATATTTAAATTTTTTAAACCTTAAAGTCAAGTAAAATTCCAGAGTAAAAGGTCACGAAAATTTAAAACTCTAAAGTAAAAAAATCATTTAAAGAATTTTACTTCTTTTATATTAAAAAATACAGACTTAAAATAATTAGGGAAAGTGGATACTGTTTAAACATCTATGTCAAGTATGTCACGGGGACGTATAATTTGATAAAGTATATATTTGAGAAATCTGAAAATAAAAAAATTTGCACATATTGAACAGGTAAGGGAAAATATCCAAAGAAAGTAGTGTTTTTAAAAAATAGAAATAAAATGTTATCAAATTATACGTCCCCGTGACAACATTTCAATGATTATTCTGACCCGCATTCAGCATCTCTTCCCAGTAGTATATCAAGACCATGCGGCAGCGGTTTATAAATAAGCTCAAGGCTGTCTTTTACGCCTTTTATGCTTCCAGGGAGATTTATTATAAGCGTATTTTTCCTTATTCCGCTTACTCCTCTTGAAAGGATTGAACGTGGAGTTTTTTTCTGCCCTTCAATTCTAATAATTTCACTAAATCCCGGAGCTTCCCTTTCTATTACTTCCTTTGTTGCCTCGGGTGTAATATCGCGGGCAGAAAAACCCGTACCACCTGTTGTTAAAATCAGATTTGCTTTACCGCCGTCGCAAATTTCTTTAAGTTTTTCCTTAATTAAATCTTTTTCATCCGGAACTATTATATAATCTGAAATATCCCATTGTTTTTGCTTAAAAAAATCTATTAAATATTTTCCGCTTCTGTCTTCTCTTTCCCCTTTATATCCCTTGTCACTAACAGTAATTATTGCTACTTTAAATACTTTCCCCATAGATTTTATCTCCCGTACCAGAATCTTTTATATAAATATTATCTCCCACCTTAATTCTTCCTGTTTTTATAACCTTGCAGAAAATCCCTTCAGAAGGCATTATGCATGAGCCAAGCTGGTAATATATACTGCAGGGGTTTTTGCACTCCTTTCCTATTTGCGTCACTCTCAATATAACATTTTCATTATCATTTTCATTATATTCATTAAAATTATTTTTGCGCATTTCTTTCTTATCTGCAGGATTGTTTTTGATAATTATTAAATCTCCGATTTTCAGATTTTGTATTTTTATTCCTATTGTAGTTATATTTTCTGCAAAATCACCCGGTTTTGCATCAATTCCTTTTTTATTAACATCTTTTATACTTTCATATGAAAGAAGGCTTACCTGTCTGTGCCAGTCACCACTGTGACCGTCTCCCTCAAGCCCGAATCTGGTTACTGATGTTTCTGCTACAGGGGATTTTTTACCGCCCTTTTCTTTACTTATATTTATTGAAAATATTCTCCCGTTTTCTGCCATTACTGAATTATCAGGGTAAAAACTTGTACTAACATTCTTTTTCATAATCTGATTTTCCACCTGTTTTTTTAATTAATTCAATTCCTCCTATAATCATTTTCTTCGATACTGCCTTGCACATATCGTAAATAGTCACCAGACTCAAAACTACTGCCGTTAATGCTTCCATTTCCACACCTGTTTTGTCATAACCTTTAATTGTGGAGACAGCAATAATTTTATTTTCACTTTCAGAAATTTCAAAATCCAAATTTATGCCAGTTAATTTTATCTGGTGGCAAAGCGGTATAAGATCCGAGGTTTTTTTTGCGGCATTAATACCGGCAATCTTTGCAACAGCAAGAGCATCGCCTTTTTGAATTTTATTTTCTTTTATCTTTTTTATTATCTGACTGTTTAAAATTATATAACCTCTCGCTTTTGCAGTTCTGAATGTGTCTTCTTTTTTTGAAACATCCACCATTTTTACCTTACCGTTATTATCAAAATGAGTAAATTTTTTTATATTTTTCATCTTATTTATCCGCCTATCTGATTCATGAAATTTGATATTTTAATAATGCCGTCGTTATTAAAGTTTTTATTACACTCTCTGTTTTCAGGTTTGGTTTTTATAAAATTTATTAATTCAGTTTTTATTTCTTCGGTACTTGCTTTGCCTCTTATTTTTCTTTTGATATCAAATTCTCTTTCAGAAAATAAACACAGTTTAACAGCTCCTTTTGATGTAAGTCTTATTCTATTGCAATACCTGCAGTAATTTTTATCATTAAGAATAAAACCGATGTTTCCCTTATAACCCTCTATTCTATAATATATTGCAGGACCATAACCAGCATGTTCCTTAACTTTAAAATACTTTCCGGCTTTGCCCATAATTGAAAAAATTTCTTTAACTGAACTTTGGGTGTTGTTTTTTAGTTTTGTAATATTACTGTTAATTATGCTGCCGATACTGCTGCATTCAATACTATCATCCGATCCTGTAACTGGCATCATCTCGATAAATCTGATATCAATGGGATTATTTAAAGTCAAATTAATAAATTTCCGGATATCTTTGCTATCAAGCCTCTCTGTTATAACTATATTTATTTTTACTGACTTAAAACCAATAATAATTGCATTTGAAATTGAACCTAAAACCTTATTGATATCACCACCTCTTGTGATTTCCCTGTATTTTATCGGGTCTAAACTGTCAAGACTTATATTTATTCTTTTTACGCCAAGCTCATATAACTTGCATAAATATTTATCAAGCAATATGCCATTTGTAGTTAAAGAAATATCTTCAATGCCTTCAATTTTTCCGGTCTCTTTTATTAAGTCCAAAAAATTATCCCTTAAAAGAGGTTCCCCGCCTGTTATTCTGATTTTTTTAATGCCAAGCTCTACCAGAATTTGGACAATCTTTAAAATTTCCTCAAAGGTCAGTATTTCATTCCTGCTAATTAACCTGATACCGTTTTCAGGCATGCAATAGATGCACCTTAAATTACATCTGTCAGTAATTGAAAGCCTTAAATAATCTATTTTTCTTTTATAGCTGTCTATTAGTATCTGATCATTGTTCATCTTAAAAATAATAAATCAGAGAAATAAAATAAAAATAAAATATACGAAATTTACAAATTATTTTTTAAATAAATGAATTGAATCTGCCTTAACCCCTGCAATAATTTTTTTTCCGATGAAAAGCCCGAGTCTTTCTATTGAGTTCGGGGTATCATAAGAAATAATCTTAAATCCACAATCAATTTCAATTTTTTTAAAAATTCCTGAATCCTGAATATCTGTAATAATTCCATGAAATGTATTTTTATCTGTTATTAATTCATTTCGGATTTCAATATTTTGCATTTCGATGTTATATAAAGCAATATCCTCAGGTCTGATTGCGATCATAACCCTGGTTTCAGGCAGATAGTTACTTATTGCAGAAATAATTAAATTATTATCAAGGTGCTCATCCTTTTTCTTTTTTATTTTAACTTTGCAAACATTATTGCTGCTTTCAATAATTTTTCCTTCAAGCAGATTTTCTGCTCCAACAAATTTTGCCACAAATTCGTTTTCAGGCTTTCTGAAAACTTCATTTTTACTTCCATATTGTTCAATCCTGCCCTCATTAATGACTGCAATATCATCTGCAAGAATCATTGCTTCATTTCTGTCATGTGTGACATAAATTGTTGACCGCCCCATATTCTTTAAAATATCAAACAGGTCAGCCCGTAATTCTTCCCTTGATATCTGATCAATGTTTGCAAGGGGTTCATCAAGCAGCAAAAGTTTCGGATTTAAAATTAATGCTCTTGCAAGAGCAACTCTTTGCTGCTCGCCTCCTGAAAGGCTGCGCGGATTTCTATTAAGCAGTTTTTGAAGTTTTAGTTTTTTTATTAAGAAATCAAAACTATCTTTAAAATCTGATAACTTCTGCCTTCTGATACTCAGTCCAAGAAGTATATTATTATAAACCGAAGTTCTGAAAAGTAAGGGCTCCTGAAATACTGCAGAAATCTTTTTTCTTATTGAAACCTTATCAATATCACTTCCAGATATCTGTTTTCCATCAAAAATAATGTTTCCACTGTCAGGTTTTTCAAGTAAATTTATAAGCCTTATAAGCGTTGATTTACCGGAGCCGTTAGGACCTATTAACACCAGTATTTTATTTTCTTCAGCATGCATGTAATCAATTTTGAGGACAAAGCCGCTTTCATATTTTTTTACAAGCTTTATTATCTCCAAAATCTTTGAGCCCAAGTTATATTCTCCTTCTGCTGTATTAATGTCAGCACCAGATTAACTGCAAAAGTTAAAAAAAGTAATATTATTACAAGAGCAATAGCAATATCAAAATTTCCCATTCTGACCATCTGAACTGTTGCTGTTGTAAGTACTCTTGTCTGGCCTTTTATATTTCCCCCTACCATCATAACTGCTCCGACTTCGGAAATTACTCCACCAAAACCAGCCATAATTGCTGCAAGTGTTGGAAGCTTTGCTTCCCTTATTAATATCCACAGTACCTGCCATCTGTTTGCGCCCAGTGACATAGCCTGGTATTTTAATTTTGGATTAATTTGCTGAACCGCGGCAAGTGTAACACCGGCAATTATGGGGGAAGCTATTAAAATCTGTGCTATTATCATTGCTGCGGGTGTATATATTATGTTTAAAAACCCGAGAGGTCCACTGCGCCATAAAATCAGACTCACAAAAAGCCCTGCTGCCACAGGCGGCAGGCCCATTCCGGTATTAATTATTGATATTACAAATTTTTTTCCCTTGAAATTATTAAGTCCTGCTATAAGACCGGCAGGGATACCCAGAATCATTGAAATAATTACTGAAATACCTGAAACTCTGATAGTAAGCAGCATTATTTCAAATATTTCTCTGTCTCCTGTAAATATTAAAATAAATGCTTTTTTTATACCTTCGGTGATAAGTTCCATAATTAGTATTTAATATAATTATTATTAATAGTTATATAAAATTGTTATATAAAATTTTATTTTTTATTTTTATTAAATATTTATTAAATATTTTAATCTTATTTAACTTTATTTTTTATTATTTTATTGCATCTGGGAAAAATAAAGGTTCGCCGTATTTATCAACTCCAAAATTTTTTATAATCTTCTGGCCTTCTTCGCCTGTTATAAAGTTAATAAATGCCATGGCACCTTCGTAATTTATCTTAAGAGCAGGATGCTTTGAAGGATTAACTGCAATTACCCCATACGGGTTATATAAGATTTTATCTTCACCGGATAAAGCAACTAATGTAAAATTTCTTTTTTGAGCCAGCCAGGTGGCATTATCAGTTAATGTGTATCCAAGTTTTTCATTTGCTATCGTTAGTGTTTCACCCATACCAAGACCGGATTCAATATACCAGTTGCCAGTTGGTTGAATACCTGCTTTTTCCCATAAATCCAGTTCTAATTTATTTGTTCCGGAGTCATCGCCCCTTGAAACAAATAAGCTCTGGCTTAAAGCTATTGCTTTAAAGGCATCCATAGCAGCAAGTCCTTTTATATTTGCCGGGTCATTCTTTGGCCCGACGATAAGAAAACTGTTATGCATTACATCTTTTCTGTTTATTCCAAAACCATCTGCTACAAATTTGTCTTCAGCTTTACGGGAATGCACAAGAAGGACATCAGCTTCCCCCTTTTCGCCTAATTTAATAGCTTCACCTGTTCCTACAGCAATTACTTTAACTTTATAACCCGTAGCTTTTTCAAAGGCAGGAATTAAGACGTCAAACAGACCGCTGTCCTGTGTGCTGGTGGTTGATGCTAAAATAAGTTCCTTATCTTTTCTGCATGAAACAAGAGAGAGGCATACAAATACTGCCAGCATAAAAATTATTAGAAACAATACCAGTTCTTTAACCCTTGCCATATGGCATTTCCTTTCCTCCGTATTTTTAGTTGTTTTACTGATTAAAATTCTCTCATGTCGCTTAATGTTGCTTAAATTTTACAGATATTTTTTATAAAGCTTCACAATTTAAAAAAATATAATCCGATAAAAAACCCGATAAATAATAAACCAGCAAAGGAGCACTTTGCCGGTTTATAAATAATAACTGAAATGGTTATATATTAACCAGTCAGGCAATCTCCTTTCCAAACACGGGAGGCTAATCCGTTTCCGTATTAACCCTAAACGCTCAAAGTTCCATAACATAACTGGCTTTCCTGTCTCAGGAAAATTGAGTCGGAGACAATATTAAATTTTAGTTTAAAAATTTTAAATTTAAAAAATTATAACATATTTACCGCCATGTAAAAACCTTACTATGAAGCTACGTCTTTTAACTAATATCTCAAAAATCTCTTTTATGCTTTCAAATGTTTTAAGTTAACGGCTTTGGTGTGTGGCATATCCTGTCTGCCGGTTAAAAAAAATTTTTTCATTTCATCAATTGACAAATTTCTGATATCCTTCACGCTCTTTGTATAAGGCCCTTGCCCAAAACAGGCTGAAATAATTACAGATTTACATAAATTTCATTTACTAAAAGTCA
>JAMDEN010000139.1 GCA_023487035.1 Actinomycetota bacterium | reverse complement strand
TTCTCTATGAATTTGATTTATCTCTATATCAAGAAGAGACTATATCAATTAAACTGGAAATTGATACCAATCCTCCAAGTGGAGCAAATACCGAAGTAACACTTATAAAGAAATATGTTTTATTGAATATTTTACATTATGGTAAGGCATCGCTTTTTGCAGGCAAGATTCATGCTGTTCTTTCTAGGAAATATACAAAGGGGAGAGACTTATTTGATCTTATCTGGATGTTGGCTAATCCAGAATGGCCGATACCAAATTTTATTTTATTAGATAATGCTTTAAAACAAACAAATTGGGCAGGTCCAGAAATAAATCCGGGAAACTGGAAAAATATTATTTCTTCACATCTTATGGTAATAAATTGGAAAAAAGCAACAGAGGATATTTTACCATTTTTGGAACGTGAAAGTGAAAAATATCTATTAACTCTGGATAATTGTCTGAATCTTTTAGATAAGTTTAAGGATAAAAATTCTTCTTAATTAAAGAGCCTTCTGGTTCTATATTTCCATAACTTTTTGAATCCAGGATTTGTAACTTAAAAAACTTATATGTGATGTTGGTGCCCCTAAGCTTTGAAAAGTCAAACCAAATTATTAAGGAATTATTGGTAATTAAGAAAACTCTCTTTATTTTGAAATGTAATTAAGCAAACTTTCCATTGCAAAAGAAAATCTTTAGCAGATCTAAAGGCATTTTCCGCCTCTTCTTCCGTAGAAAAGAAACTTAGATTATATTGATCATCATGCCTTACTTCCCTGCTATGATCTAGCAACTCAACCCATTTTATATCTAACTTTTTGGTCTTAACATATTTTTCTTCCAGATAACGAGCAATACAAGCATGGCTCTTTTCTCTATAACCATCAAAAAACAGAATTGATCTTGCAGCTTGAAACATTGACATATATGATGCCAGGATTGAAGAACCAGATGCACCACCTTTTAAAGATTTTTCAGATTCTAAAAGCCATTCTTTAGATTTTTTTATTGATTGAGTAGCTTTGTCTTTTGAAGGTGGTATTTTACGAAGAAGGTTTTCTTTTATACAGTCATTATAATCAAATGGCATATTTCTCTCCGAACAATACTATCGAACCAAATGAAAGTGAATGATAAAAAAGTTCATCGTCTTTTTTTATTTTTTCCAGCTTTTTTTCAGTTATAAAAAGAGGTTTTGCTCTTTTTATTTTTTTATTTATTTCTGACGTTAAAGAAGCAATTTTTTCATCTTCTACATCACTGACAACTATCCATATATCTGTGCCAGATTCTTCGGTGTTTTCGCCTTTTGAACAGCTCCCATAAAGCCCAACAGATTTTACAAAATCATATTTTTTAAAAATGGAAGCATCAATACCTGAAATTGTTAGTAATATCCTGATAGCTTTTGTCATTCCAGAATTTATAACTAAATATTTTTCATTTACTTTCTTCGTAATTCCTGATTTTTTTAACACGTCAAAATATAGCGAAACCAGGCCCTTACTTAATTTAAGGGTTGAAGCAATGGTATTAACACTAAGAGGATTTTTATTTAAGATTATAGAATTAAGTATTCTTATTCTTTCTTTTGTAGAAAAAATCTTATTCATTTAAATTCTTATAATGTTTATGTTTTATAAACGACCTGTTCACAATTTATGAACCATTTGTTCATATTTTATGAACATTAGTTAAAATTGTCAATGTTTGGTGAAGATCCAAATTAAGGTTGTTGGTGCCCCTAAGCTTTAAAGAATCAAACAAAATTTTAAAAGAATTGATGAAATTCAGGGATTTTTAAGAGTTCTATCGTGTTCCCCCAATTGTTCTTAGAAATATTCTGCCTTCATAATAATTCCAGGTTATTCTAACACTCATATTAATACTTGCTTCAAAAATATCTTCTTTGCCTTTTATTTTTTTAGTTCTCAGGGATGGGTGTAAAGGATTTTCAGAAAGTATTTTTAATTTATAATTTATTATTTTCTTTAAATCATCTGAAAATAATTTATAATCTTTTTTAAATCTTTCTGAAAAAAATATTTCCATATTATTTAAGTTTTTCTATTAGATCTTCAAATCCATCAGCTTTATGAATTCTTCCGGCTTTAATATCAGACTCAACTTCTTTTTCTTTAGCTTGCCAATCGCTTGACCAGAACCAGGACTGTGCACGGTCTATAATCAGGACAGGTTTTATTACTATTTTTTCGTCTTCTAAAGTTATTTCAAGATTGTCACCAGCTTTAAGATCAAGTTTTTTAACAATTTCAGCAGGAAGAGTGACTTGAGATCTTTCCCTTAACTTGGTAACCATTTTATTCACCACCAATTTAATAAGAATTTCTAATATTCGTATTATACTAAATTCAGAAAAATAAATAAAATAAAAAAACATGTCCTGATTATTTTGGATATTTTTTTAAAAACTGCTCCTAGACTTGTTGAAAAGCCTGTTGAGTCCCTATTGGTCATGGTGCCCCTAACTATTGAAAAGTCAAACCAAATTATGAGCGAATTACTTAAATTTCAGGAATTTTATTATTAATTACGTATTCCAAGGTTTGAAATTTCGAACTAATTTTAAAATTACTAGCTAACTTATAAATCCCTTTAGTAATTAAAAAATTTATATATTATTTACATAAATTATTTTTTTTAATTCTTTAAAGTAATTCCAATTTTTATAAGTATTTGGTAAAAGTTCATAAAATGCAATTAGAGTTTTATTCATTTTTAAACCAATATCAATAAAATTCCATTTTTTAGTTTTCTCATCATATGAATTACGAGCATATGTTAAATGAGTAAGTTGTTTATTTACCTTGCTAATTTCAACTTGAAATTCTTCTTTTTTATTTTTCTTAATATCAAAATCATTCAAATTATCTATAAAATCAGAAACAATAACATCATCATCTACAATATTTTCCCTTGGATAAAAAAAATCAAATAGATTACTAAAATGAATGGCAAAAGATTCTATTAATAAATTATTAATAGTTAAAGGTTGAGTATTTTTCAACATATCAATTGTTTTTTTAAACATATAAACTTCATAAAAAAGATGTTCCGATGTTTTTTCCAAAACAGATTTTTCTATATTACGAATTCTATATTCCAGCATTTTCTTATTATATTTATTTGTGAAATGAACTCCTATTAAATAAATAATAATTATATAAATTAACGCTATAATAATTAAAACAAAACTTTTTGTGTTCCAAGTAATTAAGGAGAAACTTAGGCTTATACCAAAAATGAATAATAGAAAAAATAAAATATGTATCTGCAAAACTGCTGGTGCCATGCTTAATAAAATCTTATCTTTTATACTTTTATATTCTCTTGGGTTAAAAGATGCAGGCATAAAATAATTTGCCTCTAATTTTTTTTCAATTCTGTTTACACATATTTGTAAATATCTATATCTATAGCTCAATGCAAGTGCATAGCAACTTCCCCATAATAAGAATGTATTTATTGCAATTGTACCGGCTAAAAATATAATATAACTACTATTATCCTTAATAGATACATTATATTTATAAATTAAATAAATAAATCCTGTAAATGATGGAATTATAAAACCTAAAAAATTTAATATCGCCCCATAACTAGATTCCATACTATTTATAAAAGAACTATGAAGGTCTCTTGCAAAATCTGTATTTTTCTTATTATCCGCCATTACTAAATTCACCAATAGTTAATAGAGTTTTTCTAATCTTATTCTCATATAAATATTATATATTTTTTACTAATAATTACTAATATATTTTAAATGATCATATTAAAATAAAGTTTTTTAAAGCTAATTATTTTTTAAACAATAAGATTAATCTTTTTAAATTAAATTCATTAAAATTACTCATCTATATCTTGCTTCAAGAAATTATTAAATTTTATAAATTTATATAATTTTCATTTTTGAACTTATATTCAAATATCTTATAATCTGCTATTCTTTTACAATAAATATAATTCTATTAAAATTACTTCAAAAAATGGAAAAAATATGAAAAATTTAAACGATAGCTTTCTTTTTGATAAAAACATCAGCTCAACAACTGAAATGGTAGAAATTATATTCAAAGGTTTTGATGAAATCCCTTGGTCTGAATTTATATTAAACCCTAGACGTTTAAGAGGTAGTGATTTTTTAATGAGATGGTCTCAAGGTGTTTGGAGTGAACATCGTTTAATTGATGCAATTAATTCTTCTAATGAATTTTTTACAATACCTTATGGTCCTAGCGGTACAGCTCCTCATGAAAGTATAAAAGAATTTGAATTATATTTTGAACGATTGGATTCTGCTGGTTTGGGTAATATTAAAAGACCTGACCTTTTAGTTTTTCCTATAAAATATAAAGATTATATAAAGGATGAAGTAAAAAAAATAGGTGGAATTAGTGAATTACCTTTTATAAAAGAAGAATTTTTAAAATCCATCTTAAATAAAGCTATTTTAGGCGTAGAGTGTGAAAATAGTCTTTGGAAAGCTGTGAAAATGCCTGATTTTAATTGTGAACTTAAACCACAAAAACGACTATTAGGAAAACCTGGTTTAAAAAAGAATGCTGTTTTACCCACAGTTATTATTAAAGAAGAAGACCGTGAACCTTTAGCAAAATGGCAATCTCAAAATACTATTCCAATACATATTTGGCATGTTTTTTATGATCGGGCTTATGGTTTGAGTTTTAATAATGCTGAAAATCTTATTATAGAGGGTTTAATATCACCAACAATTCAAATTTTTCAAGCACCTGGAGGAGCTACAACTAAAAAAATAATATATAAGTTCTATTATCATTATGCTTATTCTTTAGGTTTATCAGTTCAAGAGCCTAAACTAATCTCTGCTTGTATAGAGGATAAGAATGGGCATATATTGCCGTATGTAAAATTTGAAGGTGGCAGTATTAAAATTACTGAAGAATGTTTAAATATACTAAGAGACTTAACGAAATAATTTAATGGTTATTCAGAATATAATAGAAAATTTACGAAATTTAGGTCAATTCTGGACTCCTGAATGGATTTCTGATGCTATGATTGCATACTTATTAAAAAATAATGTTAAAGAAATTTTTGATCCAGCAGTTGGCAATGGAGTTTTTTTTAAATCTCTTAGAAAATTTGAAAATTCAAATTCAATTAAATTCTTAGGTATTGATATTGATAATTCCCTTATAAATAACTTAAACAATAATTTTTCATCTACTAATAATTTTTTTGAATTAAGAGATTTTTTATTTAATTCACCTGATAAGAAATTTGATTCTATAATTGCAAATCCTCCATATATAAGACACCATCGAATATCAATAGATGCAAAAAGATTATTAGGAGAAATGTGCTATAAAATTACTGGTTTTAAAATAGATGGTAGAGCTGGAATACATGTTTATTTTCTTATAAAAGCTTTAACCTTATTAAAAGATAACGGATATTTAATTTTTATTTTACCATCAGATATCTGCGAAGGTATTTTTTCAAAAAAATTATGGAATTGGGTAATCCAAAATTATTGTATAGAAAAAGTCATTACATTTAGTACAGAAGCAACTCCTTTTCCAAATATTGATACCAATGCAATTATTTTCTGTATATCAAATAAACGCCAAGAAAAAATTTTTAAATGGTTAAAAGTAAAAAGAAGATCCGAGTGTTTTTTAGATTATATGTATAAAGATAAATCAGAAGATTGTGATGATTTTATTATAGTTAATAGAGATATTAACGAAGGTCTAATTAATGGATTTTCTAGAACTCCAGGAATAATAAACAACTATAAATATCATCTCAAAGATTTTGCTAAAATTATCAGAGGAGTTGCAACTGGTTCAAATGAATTTTTCTTTTTAACTAAAAATAAAATTATTGAATTAGGTATTCCTAAAAATTATTTAAAAATAGCTTTAGGACGAACAAGAGATATTAAAACTAACATAATTACAAAAAAAATTGTCGAAAAACTTGAGTTAGAAGGTAGACCAACATTTTTATTATATTTAAATAATGAGCCAAAAGAAGAATTACCATTACCCTTACAAGATTATTTAAATTATGGTGAAAGTATTGGTATTGATAAAAAAGTTCTAATATCAACTCGGCAACCGTGGTATAAAATGGAAAAAAGAGAACCTCCAGAATTCTTGTTTACTTATCTAGGAAGAAGAAATTCTAGATTTATTAAAAATGAAGCTGAAGTAATTCCTTTAACAAGTTTTTTATGTGTTTATTCACATTTTAAAAATATAGATTATATAAACAAATTATGGATTATTCTAAATGATGAATCTACAATAAACAACATTAATTTAGTTGGTAAATCTTATGGTTCAGGAGCTATAAAAGTTGAACCAAAGGCTTTAGCGAATTTACCAATTTCAGAAAATTTAGTTGAAAAATTAGATATTCTTCCTTATAAACCTAATCAAATTATTCAAAATAAATTTAATTTTTAAATTTGATTTAAAGTATTTTTATTTATTTTTAATCCCAATAAATTTAACAATAACATAATTAGTATTTGGTCTTTTATAATCATTTTTAATTTCGATAAATACAACAACTTCTTTACGGTAATTTTCTTGCAACTCTTTGACTAATTTTTCTTTATCAATATCATTATCATCTAAAACAGGTACTTCCATGCAGTTACTTTTTTCAGTATCTAAAAGAAAAACAGATTGTGCAATTCTTTTGCCATCAACCATTTCACAATTAAAACCATCAATAATAATATCAGTTTCACCAATCATTTATTTTCACCATACAAATATTTATCTATAAAATCATTATCAATAATTATTCTGCTACCCACATTATTTTTTAATCCCATTGATTTTATATTTTCACAATTTGCCAAGATATAATTAAATTCTTTTTCATCAATAATGGCATCTATAATTTGAGGCATTTTTAGTCCGAATGAATTTAGATATCTTTTCTAAGAATATAGGTATTAAAATAAGTTTTCAAAAAGTCTCTAATATCTTGGCTAATCCTGTATATGCAGGCATTATAAAGACCAAACTTTTTAATGAACCAATAAAAGGATTACATAAACCTATAATCAGTGAAGCAGAATTCTTTAAAATTCAGGAATCATTAAATAAAAATACTAAGAAATTTTATAAGCCAACTTTAGCAAAAGATTTTCCACTTACCAGATTTTTAAAATGCCCTTATTGTAATAGCAATTTAAAAGGAAGCTGGTCTAAAGGTAGAAGCAAAAAATATCCTTATTACCATTGCACAAAAAAAGGATGCGAATTTAAACCTATAAGGATATTGACTAACAAACTATTAAAGGAGAACGAAATGCCCTTAAGTGTAAGTATACTAAATATTTACGGGTATGAGGTAGAAAATATTACAGGACGTAACCCTGTAATAATAGAAGCCAAATATACCAG
>JAMDEN010000174.1 GCA_023487035.1 Actinomycetota bacterium | reverse complement strand
ATTATGTTTCTCCCGCTGTGGGATATAAGGATTTCAGGACTTACTGTGACTGGGTTAATAATATGCTTACCATAAATGTAATAAAACATAATAAATCTGAAGGTATTGCTGATTTAAATTCAGAAATGGCAGTTCAAAAAATTTAAAAATTTTAATACTTTCCTAATACCTAATTTTTGGCTTAAATTTTTTCTAATTACATAATTTAGAACAAACTTTATGAGAAAAAAAACAAACAGCAAAGACAATAATGAGAAGCTGCAAACTGAAAATACAGGTGTTAACTGCGGGTCTTTGGCAGGTAACAGGCTTTCATATGGATTTAATGAGGGTAGTGATAACCTGGAGGGACGTGAAAATCCAAAGATTCTTTTAATTATCATTAATTTTAATGGAATAAACTTTATTGGTGAGTGCCTTGATTCAATTTATAGCCAGTCCCATAAAGAGCTCCAGGTACTGGTGGTTGACAACAATTCTAAAGATGGAAGTGTTAATTTCATAAAGCAAAATTATTCGCAGTGTGAAGTACTTATAAACTGGCATAATAAAGGATATGGCGATGCAATAAACAAAGCAGTCAGGTACGGCCTTAAAAAATATGAGAGCATAGATTACTTTGGAATACTCAACAATGATTTGCGTCTGGATGATAAGTGGCTTGAAAACTTAATAAATTATGGTGAGAAGAAGCCGGAATGCGGCATACTTGCAGGCAAAATGCTAATTTACTACTGGCCAAAATATATTAATAGCACAGGTGGGCTTGTAAATTATTTTGGAATTGGATGGGACAGAGATATTTTTGAACTTGACAAGGATTGTCATATGGAAAGTGGCGAAGTCTTATCGGTTTCCGGAGGGGCGGCTCTTATAAAAAAAGGAGTTTTTGATGCAATCGGTTTTTTTGACAGCAAGTATTTCATGTATTATGAGGATGTAGATTTTTGCTTTAGAACATGGAAATATTCAGACTATACAATTGATTACGTTAAGGATGCTGTAGTTTATCACCGGTTTTCTTCTTCAAGCGGGATACTTTCAATAAAAAAACATTTTTATCTTAAACGGTCACGTTTTATATTTATTTTAAAAAATTATCCAATTAGTTTTTTAAAAAGAATTATTCCGCAGATTTCAAAATATGAATTTGGTTTTATAATGAAAGACTTACTTGTCAGGTATGATTTTGCAAATTTTTTCAGGGAATTTTACATTTATTTAATTTTTATTGCAAAAATTCCATTGATTATCGGGAAAAAATTAATTAAAAAAGTCAGTGAAAATGAACTGTTTCAGCAAAAAACAATGAAAATGTGGAGTATGGTCAGCACCTCAACCATAAATTCTGGTATGAGATACATTCCGCTTCAGTACCTTGATATTTTAAAAAACAAGTATGAAAAATATGGAGAAAAGACAAACAGAATTGTTATGGGTATAAATGATGAAGGCATTAGAAGAGGTTGGAAGAGTCTACTGACATATGGCAATCCAAGAGGAAGGTTTTTCTTTAATTATTCTGATCTGGTTTTAAATAATCCTTACAGAGGTGAAAATTATAAGTATTATTTTCAGCTTCAATATTTTCTATATAATAAAAAAGATGATGACCTGTTTATAAATATTGATGACTATTCTTTTCATTTGAAGCTTAAAGAAGGCATGAATACTGTGGTAATGGAAGTTCCGGCCGTATCACTTAAAGATAAAAAGGAAATAAATGTATCTTTTTCGCTTCAAAAAGATATTTTAAAAAAATATTTAAATGAGGCGTATTTTGAAGGCATAATGGAAAAAATGGATAACGATACATTTAAAAAATTTGTTCAGGATTTCAGGGATTTATTTGTCATAGAAGTTGCGCTGTTAAGTGAAGATTCCCAATATTTAAGAAAAGACCTGGCGGAGTTATAAATATGGAAGAACAAAACAATAATCCAAGAGTTATTTTGGTCATTATTAATTATAATGGAATGAATTTTATAACAGAATGCCTCGATTCGGTATACAGCCAGTCTTATAAAGAATTCCAGGTAATAGTAGTTGATAATAATTCAAAAGATGAAAGTGTAAATTTTATACAGAAAAATTATCCAGAATGCGAAATTTTAATCAACAGACAGAATAAAGGGTATGGGAACGCAATAAACAAGGCAATCAAATATAGCCTTAAAAAATATAAAAATATCAACTACTTTGGAATATTAAATAATGACTTGCATCTTGATGAAAATTGGCTTAAAAACCTTATAAATTATGGTGAAAAAAAGACTGATTGTGGCATACTTGCAGGTAAAATGTTTATGTATCATTGGCCAAAATATGTCAACAGTACAGGTATCATAGTAAATTATATTGGAATTGGGTGGGACAGAGATTTTTATGAATTGGATGAGAAGTCACATATGGAAAGCGGAGAAGTACTCTCGGTTTCCGGTGGGGCAATGCTTATAAAAAAAAGTGTTTTTGACTCTATCGGTCTTTTTGAAAATAATTATTTTATGTATTATGAAGATGTAGATTTTTGTTTCAGGACCTGGAAATTTTCAGATTATACAGTTGAGTATGTAAAAGACGCGTTAGTTTATCATAGATTTTCTGCATCAGTTGGAATGCTTTCGCCAAAAAAACATTTTTATCTTAAGCGTTCACATTATGTCTTCATTTTAGAAAATTATCCATTTCCTTTCTTAAAAGGGATTACTCAACAAATTTCAAGATTTGAATTTGATATAATGAAAAATTTACTAATAAGATATGATTTTATAAATTTTTTTAGAGAATTTTACATTTATTTATTTTTTTGGCAAAACTTCCATCTATTCTTGGTAAAAGATTGATTAAAAGAGTTTTTAGAAATAAATTGAGGCCACAAAAAGCAATAAAAATGTGGAGCATGGTTTTTCCAACTGCTATAGATAAAAAAAGGGAATTCCTTCCCATAAAATATATTGATAATTTATTGAACAAATATGAAAAATACGGGAAAAAGACAAACAGGGTTGTTATGGGTATAAATGATAAAGGAATTGGGAAGGGCTGGGAGAGCCTTATGTCAAATAGCGGTAATCCAAGAGGAAGATTCTTCTTTAATTACGCAGACCTGGTTTTAAATAATCCCTACAAAGATAGCAATTATAAGTACTATTTTCAACTTCAATATTGTAAGTATGATAAAAGAAATGATATTATGTTTATTTATATTAATGATCACTCTTTTGATTTAAAACTTGAAGAAGGTATGCATACAGCTATTTTGGAATTATCGAAAAATTTATTAAGTGGGTATAAGGAAATAAGTGTAATTTTTTCCTTTAACAAAGAATCATTAAAAGAAAAAAAGACTCAACTTACAAGAAAGCAAATTATTTTAAAGGATAATGTGAAAAAGATGGATAGTAGTGATTTTAAGAAATTTGTTCATGATTTCAGGGATTTATTTATTATAGAAGCAGCAGTATTAAGCGAGGACTCACAATATTTAAGAAAAGAGCTGGCTCAGCTTGGTAAATAAGTAAGCAATTTTAAAATTTTAAAAAATAAATTCTTAAGATAAATATGGATGACAAAGGTCGGGAAAAACAAATAAAAAAACCTTTACAGGAATTAAGTAATGTATCCGGCAGGAGATGTCTAATGGTGCTTCACCGGTTCTGGCCATTCCTCGGTGGTTCTGAAAGACAGTTCCTGAAATGGGCAACAGTTTTGGATGAAAGAGACTGTAGAGTTAGTGTATTTACAACAAATGTGTGGGATAACGACTTTTTTTACTATCCTCAAAAGAAATATATCAGGGAAGGCAGGACAGAAATTGGCAGGAATATAAAAATAAGAAGATTCAGAATTTTTCATCTTGCCAATAAAAATGCAGTCCTTACGTTTCTTTCAAAACTTCCAGGCAGGACTATAAAATTCCTTATGGGTAACCCATTTATATTTGTTCCGGGATATTATATTTATATGTTTTTAACTGCAGTTTTTATACCTAAAAGATTTGATTTTGTAATAGCTGGGGTTTTCCCTCATTACTATTTGATTTACCCGGCATTTTTTTATGCGAAAGTAAAAAAAATTCCGTTTGTTCTTGTGCCTCTTGTTCATTTTGGAGAGCCTAATTCTGATGAAAATTTTAATTTGTTTTTTAATGAAAAGGGAAAATATCTTTTAAAAAATTGCGACCATATATTAACCATAACAAATGATGAAAAGGAAAAACTTGCAGGAAGCGGAATTAATTCTTCTAAAATAAAAGTCACCGGAATTGGCATTGAGGGCAGGGCAGGCATTCAGGGTTGTGGTGAAAAATTCAGACAAAAATATAACTTAAATTCACCTTTTGTTCTTCAGATTTCAACTCAAACCCATGATAAAGGTTCTCATCATACGGTTGAAGCCATGAAAATATTATGGCAGAAGGGAGTGGATATAAAACTTGTGCTTATCGGACAGATTTTAAATGATTTTGAAGAATACCTGCTTACTCAGGAAAGTTATGTTTTTGAAAATACAATAATTTTAAACTATGCAGACGAGGAAGATAAAAATAATGCAATTGAAGGCTGTGAAGTATTTGTCATGCCTTCAAAATCAGATTCTTTCGGGCTTGTATATGTGGAATCCTGGCTTTACAAAAAACCTGTGATTGCTGCTTACTGCAGCGGAGTTATGGAAGTAATTGATGAAGGAATAAATGGTTTTCTTGTCCCGTTTGGTGATTATGAGATGATTGCAGGCTATATTTTAAAATTATTGCAAAACAAAGAACTTGCACTAAAAATGGGTGGGGAAGGGTATAAAAAAGCTAAAAATAATTATCTATGGGATAAAAGAATAAAGAATTTTAATAAACTGGTTGGGGGATTAAAGCTTTATTCCTCAAATCTTACATAGAAAAGGAAAAAGTTTGCATATATTGTTTTTACCATTTATCTGCCTCATGGGCAATACTATGATGAATTTTTTCTTCAATTTTTTTCCAGCTTAAATTCTTAATTTTATCAGGCACTTTTACTGAACCCTTAAGTCCAATAAAAGGTGTAATTTTTTCAATAATTATCTTATTGTCATTTTGGCTTACCTTTAAAACATCTGATTCTTTTAATGATAATTTCTTCCTTATCTCGACTGGTATTGTTACTTGCCCTTTTCTTGTTATTTTTGCAATATCCATAATTTATGTTTCTCGCTTCTATGATTTTTTTTCTTTGAAAAAAATTAATAAAATAAACGTTGATGGGATTTAACTTCATGTTCACTAACTTCTTTGGATAATATTTTATCTATATGAGCAATATTCTACAAGCAAAATTATTTATGTTAATATATATATGAATAATTATATAAATATGCTAATATTATTTCTATTATTACAATCTTTCTGAAGATATAAAAAATTATAAAAATTTTTACTTGCATATATAGCATATAAGCTATATTATTAATATGAATTGGAAGATTGAATTATACAAAAAATTAAATGGCGATATTCCTGTTTTGGAATACATTTTATCTTTGCCTCCAAAACATAGAGCAAAGATTGAAATTGAAATAGATATTTTAGAAAAGCATGGTATAAACTTAATATATCCAAGTGTTTTGAAGTTAAAAGGTTCCAGATATAAAGGTTTATGGGAAATGCGGATAAAGTTCAGCAACAATATTTCAAGGATAATATATTTTCTGTATAAGGAAAATATTTTTATATTACTGCATGCATTTTCTAAAAAAAGTTATAGTACTCCAAAAAAAGAACTCAATATTGCCAGAGACAGAATGAATGAATATTTAAAAAGAGAGGTTTAGATGGACTGGAAAGAAGCTAGAGAAATAATAAAAAAGGACTCTGAAGTTTTAAAAGAGATAGAAAGACTGGAGCCTTTTTATCAAATAATTGATGAGCTTTTGTCTTTGCGAAAAGACAAAAAATTAACGCAAAGAGAACTTGCAAAATTAATTAACACAACTCAATCCTGTATTGCAAGACTTGAGAGCGGGAAATATAATCCATCCTTGCGGTTTTTACAAAAAATTGCTGATGCTTGTGATAAGAAAATAGAAATAAGATTTATTCCTAAAACCTGTTAAATGTAATTTTATTTTTAATAAAACTGCAATGGTATCTTGCAAATTATTTTCATAGAATTATTTTTTGAAAACCCCTTGATAAACTTCAAGTGTTTGAAAAGCCGTGTTTTCCCAAGAAAATAGGTTTGCTCTTTCAAAGCCTTTTATTTTCAGTTCTTTTATAAGTTTTTCATTTTCCAGAAGACTTATGGATGCTTTATAAATTTCCTTCTTATTAAAAGGGTCAACCATTACTGCGGCATCTCCTGCAACTTCAGGTAAGGATGAAACATTGGAAGTGAGAACCGCAACTTTTGAAGACATTGCTTCCAGAACAGGAAGGCCGAATCCCTCATAAATAGATGGGTACATGAAAAATTTAGCTCTATTATAAATAGCGGGTAAATCTCTCTCCTCAACGTATCCGAGAAATTTAACCTTTTCTTCAAGACCTTTATTTTTTACTAAATTGTGAATTGCTTCGTTTTTCCAACCAGATCCACCTGCACAAACAAGATATAAATCATTGTATTTTTCTTTTTTTACAATTTCACTAAATACTTTGATTATACGTTCAAAGTTTTTCCTTGGTTCAATTGAGGACACACAAAGAATATAATTCAAACCACCAAGACTATAATTATTTAAAATCTTTTCCTTATTTTCTTCAGATACAGGATCACTAAAAATGTGGTCAACACCAAGATATATGACTTTTATTTTTTCTTCAGGCACATGGAAAAATCTTATTAAATCTTTTTTCGTCTGGTTGCTGTCACATATGATTTTGTCAGGCCTTGAATTGATATAAATAAGATTCTGCATAAGCAGCCTGATATTTTCTTCGGTGTGCATATCAGGATATAACAAAAAACTTAAATCATGTATGGTAACAACAAGCTTTGCATTTAAAAGTTCGGGAACAATATATGCAGTCGAATGGATAACGTCAGCATTTCCAAGTAAATTTTCCTTATCTTCAATCGAAGACTTTGCCCATTTCTTTTTAAGTGCAGAGGTATTTAAACCTATATTATTAATTTTAAAATTGGTATATATATTAGGGCTACTGTAATAATCACTAAAAATTCCAGCATTTTCTTCTTTATTCCAGCCTTCAGGAAAGCAGTCGTAAAAAAACGGATATCCAAGATACTCATTATCAGTATCAATCTTTAGTAAAAATTTGACAAGATTGGCTGCATAAATTCCAACTCCGCCTGATTTATCAATATATCTTGAAATATCAATCCCTATTTTCATCTTGTCAATCATATAGCATACCTTGTTTTTACACTATTTAAGAAATTTTCTTCAGCAGCATTTTATAATCCATGTATTTATTTATTGTATCAACTTGAAAATTGATTCTTTCTTTTTCACTTATA
>JAMDEN010000095.1 GCA_023487035.1 Actinomycetota bacterium | reverse complement strand
ATAAAAAGCTTATTCTTAATACAAAAATGTTTTTATTTAGTTTATTTTTTAAATTTATTAATTTATTAATATTTTGCATAAGTTCCGAGTTCTTCTTTAGCAATTCTTATAAATTCATATGTTTTTTTCCGGGTATTAATTAAATAAGGAGAAGATTAATTATTCTAAAGTTATTGTAAAATATTTTTAAATGATTTAACGGAGATAAAAAATGGAAATAAGTTTTGATAATATGATAATAAATATAATATTAATATTGCTTATATCAAAATCCAGGAAAAAACTGCCCGGGTATAAACTGCAAGATTTATTGATGTGATGACAGATTTTTTAAAAATCTGACAAAAAATATCTTATGAGTAATTAAAACTTATTTAAGAGCTATGCTGCTGCTTTTCCTCTATCATCTTTAGTGTTAATTCATCTATTATATTTATAAACTCCTCTGCTTTTTTAAGCCACTCTTTCATATCTTGTTTCTCAAACTTCACAAAATCCTGATAATCACCTTTTTGTCTCCTTTTGAACATATCAGAATAAAATTCTCCCCACTGTCTTTTTATAAACCCTTTATTTACAATTTCTTTATTGAATACTGCGAGGATTCCAGAATGTTTGGATGATGATAACTCCTTTGCTATCAATAAGGCATTAACAGCATAAAACATAGCGTAATAAATGCGATTTACAGTGGATTCCAAAGTGGCATCTTTGATATACTTTTTACCATCAGACAGGGTATTTCTGGCTTTCTCCAAGCGATACTTTGCTAAATCAGCAAATTCCTTTTTCATATATGAACACCCTCTCTATCTATATTCCAGTGAAGAGGCATAGCATTAGCTAAAGGTGTATTCCAAAAATCTTTATTTTCTACTATTTCTCCAAAGACTAATTCATACTTAAGTTCTATCTGGTAAGAGATGTGAAAGATCTCTTCTTCTAACTTGGTATTAATCAGAGATTCCACAAGTATTAATAAGTCGATATCAGATTCTTCATCAGAATCACCCCTTGCCTTTGAACCGTAGAGAATAATTTCTGCATTAGGAAATCTTTCAAGTATTCTTTCTTTTAATTCCCGTAAAGCGTTTTTTTCATTTTCTCTTAGGTTTATTTTTTTTAATGTCTGTTGAGCCGACATTTTTTAATCCTCTTATTTTAAAATATGTTTTTTAATTATTTTTATTTTATCACAGTATTTAATTTACTATAAATTTTATCTGAATTAAAGAATTATTCCCGACAAGGGTGAGCTGATGTTATATTGAACTTAGCATAACTAAATTAAAATTCTTCAAGGATTATTCCTATGCGTTTTCTGGTTGTGGTATTTGGAAAGAGGGCAATATATTCAATAAATAGTTTGCTGAATATCGGGATCTTGAACAATTTCTTCAAAACTTCAAGATTTTTCCAAAGTTATTGCTTCTCAATAAAACTTAAGAAGAATTTTGAGAACTTAGTAAATTCCTCAGGAGCTTTTTTAAGATTTTTATAAACTTCTTCTGTATCAATTTTAAGATAAAGGTGAATTAAAATATTGCGAAAATCTGCCATTTTAGAAGACTTCTGACTAAAATCTTCCGGTATAACCTTGCATTCTCCTAAGAGTAAAATAACGTCCTTATAAGTTTCTGCAGCCCGATTAAAATACTTTGAAAGAATATGATTGCCAATATCACAAATGGCTTCAATTCCAATAATCATTGCATACATCGAGGCATACTGAATTCTTTTTTCATTAAAAAAGTTTTGCTTTGGCAACATTCGGATTTGCTTTAGTTCAGTAATTGCCTCTTCAATTTTTTTAATTCTTTCTTTTATTATAATTTCTGTTTCCAGTTTATCTCCCGTGGACACTTACCTCTCCCAGTTTATTTTCTTTAACCCGCTCTTCCAAATAATTATAGTAAATCTTCCTCAAATAAAAGGCATCATCAAACTCCTTAAGACTCTTTAGTTGAAAATTAACCCTTAAATCCTCATTCTCGCAGAAAATAACCTTACCTTGAAGAATAACTAATTGAGCCAGTAGAGGAGTGGCATTATTAAGAATAGCTACATCCATAGGTTTATTCTTAATAACTCTACCTAATTTATCAAGAAGTAAAAGTCTAATCTTGTAATATTTATTTTGAGGAATAGCTTTATCCAAAAATACAGCAAAATCAATATCACTTAATTTAGTCAATCCCTTTTTAGCCGCAGAGCCAAAAATATAAGCCAGGACAACCCTACTCTCCTGAAAGATTTTTTTAATAGATTCTAAATTTGAAATAATTTCTTTCATTTATATTCACACTCAAACAATTAAAAACCTATCTCTTCATCTTATATTTTTCTTTAAATATATTTAAATATTGTACTTTATTTTTAAAAATTTTTAAATTTTTTCCGTATAAACGCTCCTCTTCTTCATTTTATTATTATTGATTTTTACCTAAATATTTTTTTAACCATTTCTGCAACTTCCCTGCCAAGTTTTGATACATCTTCCTCATCATAATGAACCCCATCTATATCGCTTGGCTTAATAATCTCCCCGACATCCATAAAACTGCAACCATACAAATTTGCAACTTTCTTATAATTTTGTGCAAGATTTTTTGATTGTTCTATTCCATCATCAAATAAATCTTTAAAATAAGTTAATTTTCCAAGAGGGGGTGGACATAAAATTAAAACTTTTGGTGAAGTTCCTTTTGGTCCAGATTTACTTGCTTGAATTGTTTTAACCAAGTCCCCAACACCAAAAGCAATATCAAAAGCACTTAGTGAAAACCTTTTCTTTAAATCATTTGTGCCAAGCATTAATATTACAAGATCTATTGGTGCATGAGATTCCAGACAAGGCACTAAGTAAGTTAAACCATTTTTATGAATTCCTTCAACTGGATCATCAAAAACAGTTGTTCTTCCGTTTAAACCTTCTTCAATAACTTCAAATTCGCTACCAAGCTCTTTTTGCAAAATACCTGTCCATCTTTTATCTTTTGGATATCTATAATATGTTGGCTCAAAAGTACTCTCTAATAAATCAATATCAATAGGTTTTGTCCCATACGTATTTGAATCTCCATAACAAAGTATTGTTTTCATAAATAGCTCCTTAACTCTTTTACTTTTTAATCTTTTATTATTTTTTAAAATTCTTGTTTTAAATATTATAAATAAAATATGAGTTCTTTAAAATTAACAAATTTAATAATTTCTAAATTATTTGGGCTATTTAAATGCTTTATTTATATTTAAAGAATTTGTTTTTTCAAATTATATGGATGAATTTAAAATAAGATTTATTTATAAAGCAAGCGTAATATCAATATAAAGATTAAATTTTAATAAAGTTAAATATTTTTTTATATTATATAATATCATTACAGAAATTACAGAACAAATTTCATTATAAAAAGAACTTAAAGAACAAAATAAATAACATATAAAATAAATAACATAACATATAAAACAAACAAAAAATTTAGACTTATATTCTGAATAGTTCATATTAATCAATAAATCAATAATTACTAAAAATTTGAAAAATATCATGCTTCCTAAAAAAGATAGTAAAATTTATATTGGTACTTCCGGGTGGAGTTATAATGAATGGCAGGGTATTTTTTATCCAAAAGACTTTAAAAAAAGTGACTGGGTTACTTATTATTCTAAATTTTTTAATACTGTAGAAATAAACAGCAGCTTTTATAATCTTCCTAAAAAAGAAACTTTTAAAAATTGGGCAGCAAAAACTCCGGAAAATTTTTTATTCTCAGTTAAAATTCCGAGATATATAACTCATATAAAAAGGTTAATAGATTGTTCTGAGTCATTAAATAAATTTTTTAATGCTGCAGAGGGTTTAGGAGAAAAATCAGGTATACTTTTATTTCAACTTCCACCAAATATGAAATTTGACATTGAAAGACTTGATAATTTTCTTAAAATACTTAAAAAATATTACACAAATTTCAAAAACACAGCAAACAATCTCTTGTGTGCTTTTGAGTTCAGGGAAGAAAGCTGGTTCTGTCAAAAAACCTATGATTTATTAAATGAATACAGCTTCGGTATTGTAATTTCTGACTCTTCATGTTTTCCATATCATGAAGTAATTACTGGTAATTTTTGTTATTTGAGAATGCATGGCAGTAAAGAGCTTTATTCATCAAGCTACTCGGATGAAGAACTGAGAAAGGTTGCTGATTTTATTAGTAAAAATAAAACAAATAATATTTCTTCTTATGTTTATTTTAATAATGATTTTCATTGTTATGCTGTAAATAATGCAAAAACCTTAATTGAAATGATTGATTAATTCTTGATGAATTATCATAGACAAAATTGTCTGGGTTAAGAGAATTTTAAGCTTAATTTAAATAAGTAATTTACTATAAAAATTATTTTAATTTTGAAGACTATTAAGTTATTTATTGCTGCAGCCATAAAACATTTAGCTCAGAACGTTTTTTTATTTTAATTTGGGGTAAAAAATATTGTCTTATTTAAACAAATCTATATAATTTTATGATAAACATATTAATATTAATTATTCTTAATAATAAAACTATTAAAAATTTTTGAAAATCTATGAATATTAAATATCTTCCCCATTCAAAATCAAGAATGAGGGAAAGAGGAGCTACTGAAGAAGAAATTAAACTAACTGTTGAAACTGGTGAAAAATTTACTGCAAAATTTGGAAGAACAGGCTTTAGAAGAAATTTTGTTTTTAATAAAAATTGGTTAGGAAAATTTTATAAAATGAAACAGCTCGAAGTTTATACTGTTAAAGAAAGAGAAGATTTAATTATTCTAACAGTTATTGTAAAATATTTTTAGATGATTTAATGGAGGTAGAAAATGGAAATAAGTTTTGATAATAAATATAATATTGCTTATATCAAAATCCAGGAAAAAACTGCCCAGGTAGAAACTATAAGATTAAGTGATGAAGTTAATATAGATATTTCTCCTGATGGTAAGATATATGGGATCGAACTTTTAAATGCAAACGAACAACTTCAATTACAGGATAATGAAGTAATTTTCACTGATACCACCACTGGTAAAAAGACTAAAATTCATATTGGCGTAAATTAAAAACAACTATTTGCTTCACTCTAGTAAATACTCTACTTGTCATTTACTATGGCCTATGGCCTAAGCTTAGAAGAAACACTGGTTCTAGTCTTAATCATAAAAGTTAAGCCATACTATCATCAATGATTTTCTGTCAGTGCTTTTATAAGCAGCGCCACATAAACTAAAACTATGGGAGGCATTCCTGTAAGTGTTAAAATAAGTCCTTTAGTCATTTTATGATTAGTTTTTGCTTTTTTAATGTTAAAAATTATGCTAATTATAAAAAATATTCCGGAGGCTAAAACAAATAATAATAAAAAGGATACATAAATACAGTACACCATAACATAGCTAAAAATAATTAATCTTAAAAATAAAGAAACCAAAAAAGCCAGTAACTTCAGTTACTATTTAAATAGATACTTGAAATTATATCAGTTACTATTATAATAGTAACTGAAGGTGATAAGATCTTATGGATAAAATCAAAATTGAACAATTTTATACCAAATGGCAAACAACTTTACCTCAAAGAATTGAGGGATACATTTACGATGAAAACAGAAAATTGCTGCCCACGCGTTTTATGTTCTCAAAATTCAAAAAAGTTATTGAAAAATTCTTAAATAACTCACTTTCAGAAATAGAAAAAATAATTTTAATGCCAGGTATTAGAGGTATAGGCAAAAGCACGCTTTTAACCCAAACTTATGCTATAGAAAAATTTTTAAAACCAGAAGATAAAAATATCCTTGAAAATATCGGTAAACTCGATGATAAATTATATCTTGATGTCAGCCAACTGCATGCTGAACAGATTTCTTTATATGATTTTTTTAATTTTTATGAAGAAATAAAAGGATTTCATTTTGAAAAACCAAATAAAAAAATTTTATTTCTTCTTGATGAAATTCATTTTGATGAAAATTGGGGTCTATTCCTTAAAAACATTTTTGACAGAACAAAGGGTCACAAAGATGTTTTAGTAATAGCCACCGGTTCTTCAGCACTTCAAATCAATATGATAGCTGATCTTGGAAGAAGATCGGATGTCTGGGAAATTTTTCCGATGACGTTCAATGAATACCTGATTTTGAAATACAATAAATATCCTTCACCGGAATTATCTGATTATCTTTTGGATGCATTGTTTAATTCTACTAATGCTTCTGACATTTTTGAAAGATTGCTGCAAAAGAAAAGTGAAATATATAAATATTTTATTAATGAAATACCTCGTGACGCAGAAAAAGATTTTTTCGAGTCCGGAGGTTTCCCTTCTTCTATAAATATTGAAAACAAACTAAAGGCAGTAGAAAAAATAAAAAGCGTTATAGATGGTATTATTGCGAAAGATATTCTTAAATTAAAGAATTTTGAAACGCATACTGTCGCCAAAATCAATGATTTGCTTTATCTTTTGGCGCAATCAGATTTGATAAGTTACAGCAAAATTCAAGAAGCTTTAAAAATCAACAGGGCAGAGACATTGGAAAATCTTATTGAAGTTTTAATAATGAGTGGAATATTGGTAAAGATAAAAACTTATGGGACCTCATATGGAAGCACCAGAAAAACTCCAAAACTTTTTTTTATAACACCATCTCTAAGATCAGCCCTATTAAATAATAATTATCCATCTGGTATAGAAGGAAAAAAGTTGGAAGATTATTTTGTTTTAATTTTTCAAAAAGTTATAAAAGACAGCCAAACATTTGGAGTGCCGAAGCTTTCTTATGATATAGCTGAGGGAGGGGCGGATTTTGTGCTAACATTAAAGGATAGAAGCAATATTGTTATTGAGATTGGTTTTAATAAAGAAGAAGTCAGACAGGTTCAAAACACAATGAAAAAGATAAAAAGCCGATATGGTTTAGTTTTTGGCAGCAGCGAATTAGAATTAGTTAAAAATTCTATTGTTAAGGTCCCACTAAGATTCTTGCTGCTCATTTAACTATAAAACAGGATAGAGGTTTAGAACTAATACCAGATAGAAAAAAGTTAAATATTTTTGTCTTTTTAAACTATCCATTGATAAATCATTACACTTCTAAGCAATATTTCTGCTTTTTAGTAAGTCAATTCTGGAACTCCAAACCAAAATGGCAAAAATAACAAATATTTGTGATCAATATTTTTTTTATCAAATAATTTGTCAGAAAATATAATGGCAACTTCAGTATTATATTTATTTATAAAACTATAAATTGAGCGAGTTGAAGTCATTTTTCCTATATGGCTTTTTATTTCTATTGGAATAAGTATCTGATTTTTTTCTGCAATTAAATCAACTTCTGCCTGAGATTTAGTTCTCCAGTAATTAAGATTAAAGCCATCTTTTAATAGTTCGCAGAATAAAACATTTTCCAGTAATGCTCCTTTATCTGGTCTGTCACTAAGGTTTTGAAAGTTCTGTATCACAATATTTCTAAATCCTGAATCCATAAAGAAAACCTTTGGATTTTTTACTATCTCTGTTGATTTATTTTTAAAGAACGGCTGAATATTTTTTGTAATAAATGTTTTTTCGAGGAGATTGAGATTATTCTTTATCTGGCTATAGTTTAAATCTGCAACAATGCACAGGTTATTATAATCAATTTGCGATCCTATTTGCAGTGCCAGTGCTTTTATAAGTTTTGATAGTTTATAGTCTTCAGCAATT
>JAMDEN010000058.1 GCA_023487035.1 Actinomycetota bacterium | reverse complement strand
CTGATGAATATTGGGATAGTGTTAATTATCTTTTCGATAGTAAAAATGATAATAAATAAATATTTCTTGTAATTTTTTTATTATAAATTACAAATAATTATGAATATAAATTAATAACTTTCTAAACTTTTTAAAAGATAGAAAGGAAAAAACATGAGTGATTCAAACAAAAATATTAAAAAATTTACTATTCTTCATTCAAATGATATGCATGGTGATTTTCTTGCAGAGGTAAAAGCAGGTGAAGGTAAATTAATTGGAGGTCTTGCTTTGCTTTCAGGATATATTAATAAAGTTAGAAAAGAAGAAGAAAATGTATTATATCTGATTTCAGGTGACATGGTTCAAGGAAGTTTAATTGATTTTGAATATAAGGGAATTTCAACAATGGAAATTATGAATTACCTTGCTCCAGATGTAGTTGCTTTAGGAAATCATGAATTTGATTATGGGCTTCCACATCTGCTTTTTCTTGAAAAAGTCGCAAATTTTCCAATAGTAAATGCTAATCTCTATATCACTCATTATAATAAAAGGATGATGATGCCATTCATTATACTAAATAAAGCAGGCTTTGATATTTTACTTACAGGTATAGTGACTGAAAAAGTTATTGATTCATTAAAACAGGATAAATTAATTTCAAGCTTTGTGACACTTGAAGAAGCAAGCAAAGAAATAGGTGTAATTTCAAATGCTTATAAAAATGATGATATTGATTTAACAATAGTTTTAACTCATATTGGTTTTGATTCTGATTTGGAACTTGCAAAATTATTAAAGCCGGAATGGGGTGTAGATTTAATAATTGGAGGACATTCTCATACAATACTTGAAAAGCCTGCTTATGTAAACGGCATTTATATAACTCAAGCTGGTGTAGGAACAGATCAAATTGGAAGGTTTGATATTCTTGTAGATGATGATACTAACAGTATTGTTGATATGAAATGGCAGTTAATCCCGATTGATAATAGTATTGCTGAACCTGACAAAGAGCTTGAAGAGTATATTAATACTTTTAAAGAAAATGTTGATAGAAAATATAATGCAATTATTTGCAAGTTTTCTCAAAAGTTAACACATCCTCAAAGGGAAATTGAAACTTCACTTGGTAACTTAATATCAGATGCATTTGCTGAAATAGCTGAAACAGATATTATGCTAACAGGTTCGGGCTCAATAAGAATTAAAGAAATGGGGCCATTAGTTACTTTAAAAGATGTTATGACTTGTTTCCCTTATGATGACACATTAAGCAGGTATCTTATTCCTGGAAGTAAGGTAAAAAAAATATTTGCTCATTTTATGAGGCCTGAAAACAGAAACAGCGAAGGTGAATGCTACCAGGTCAATAAAAGAGTTAAAGCAGTATATGACAATAGTAAAAAGGAACTGGTCTCACTTGAGATTGATGGAAAACCTGTAGAAAATGATGAATTTTATAAAATAGCTATGCAAGGATATCACTTTAACAATTCCAAAGCATATTTAAACATTACCAATGAAGAACTGCTTGAATCAGGCAAATCAAAAGTTATTTCTACTTCGGCTCAGCAGGTTTTGCTTGAGTATTTAAGAAATCATCAGAATATTGATTCAAAAGTTGATGGAAGATTGATATACATTAAATAATCAAAAAGAAATTTTATATCACAGGGACGTATCACAGGGACGTATACGTCCCTGTGATATTAAAGATATAAAAATTTTGCTTTTGCAAGTCCTGTTTCAGTTAGAAAAGTATTATCTATAATTTCAGATAAATTTTTCTTATCTTTTATATCATAAACATCTGGTAAATTAACAAGCCAGTCAGCATCCCATATTATTTTAAAATTTGTGGTTTCAATTTCTCCCACGCTGTGATGCGAACCAACAATATTGCAAACTTCCTTTATTATTTCTTCATCTATGCTAAAACTTTCAAGAATTTCTCTGGCAATCGGAGGACCTTCTATTTCTTGCAGTTGTCCTTCAATAGAATTGTATTTTTTCTTACATATTGGTATACCAATATCATGAAGAATTGCCGAAAAAACAACTACATCTAAATTTATATCTTTTAACAATTTTTTTGTTAATAAAGATTTTGATAATTCATCAGCGTAATATAAAACTCTGTAAGTATGATTTATATGATTATTATCATATTCAAAATAAATCATCATTTTTTTTAAAAGTTCATTTTTTAGTTTTTTATTCATTAAATTTAAATCCTTTGCGACGATTATTTATTTTATAAATATAAAAATTATTTGGTGAAAATTATCTATTATTTTTATTATATTTACAATAAATAACACAACAAATGCTTATGCGCTAATTAATTTTATGATAAAATCCTTTATAAATATAGTTAAATAATAAATATAATGATAATGAAAGGTATGTTTATGATAGAAAATAAAGATAAACTAGTTATTATATGGTCAAGTGGCGACAGAGAAGTTGCATTAAAAATGGTTTTTATGTATACATTAAATTCAAAATTATATAACTGGTGGGATGATATAACATTAATAGTATGGGGACCTTCTACTAACTTACTTAGTACTGATTATGAACTTCAAGAATATATTCAAAAAATAAGAGAAAATGGGGTCAAGTTGGAAGCTTGTAAAACTTGCGCTGATATGTATGGAGTTACTCAAAAATTATCAAATTTAGGTATAGATGTAAAATTTATGGGAATTCCTTTAACTCAATATATTAAAGAAGGTAGAAAAATTATAACTTTTTAAAAAGTAACAAAAATTTATATTCTTTATTTTAATTTATAAATATGGGGACAGATAATTAAATGACAATACCGGGTAAAAAGTTAAAATGTGGCTTTGAACTTCCGGTTTTTGGTTTGGGGACCTGGCAGATGGGGGGAAGAGAAACTATAGATCCAGATAATGATAATGAGGCAGATATTTTTGCAATTGAAAGTGCAATTGAAATATAAAAATAATTTTAAAAATACTAAAAAATTATGCTGAGAGGAAATTTTAAAGTTGGTAAATGATAACGAACGTGAATTAGATAATAATAATTTAAAAAATATTAAAAAAATTAGAGTAATTGATTATGGTTACTATAACTATCTTGATTCACAAGCAATATATCATGTTATAGCTCATTCATTTAATGAAAATTCTGCCGATACTTTAATTCTTATCAGCCCTATTGAAACTTATGCATGTATTGGTTATTTTCAGGACCTTGAAAAAGAAATAGATATTGATTTCTGCAATAAAAATAATATTCCCGTACTTAGAAGAGAAGTTGGCGGAGGAGCAGTACTTCTTGATAAAAATCAGCTTTTTTTCCAGTTTATTTTCAGTAAAAACAGAATTACACGGGATGTTAACCTTATTTATCAGATTTTTCTTGAAACTGCAGTAAATACATATAAAAGATTTAATCTCAATGTTTACCACAGGCCAATTAATGATCTGCAAATAGAAGGAGGAAAAATTGGCGGTACCGGAGCAGTTGAAATTGGTAATTCAATTGTTGTAGTTGGGAGTTTTATGTTTGATTTTAATTACGATTTAATGTCAAAAATTCTAAAAGTTCCATCTGAAAAATTCAGAGATAAACTTTATCAGAATATGCATGATTATATAACAAATATAAAAAGAGAGTTTGCCAACCTTAATATACAAATCCCAGAGAGAGAAGAAATAAAATCGGCTTTTCTTGAAGAAGTATCTAAAAAATTTAATGCTCATATCGAATTTGCTGAAAATCTTGAAAAGCATGAGCTGGAAAAACTGGATGAGATCAGAAAAAAATTATCAGATAAAGACTGGCTTTATAAAAAAGGTAAATTTGTTGACAGAAGGGTAAAAATTTCTTCAAATGTAAATATTTATGAAGGAAATTATAAAAGTCCTGGTGGTTTAATAAGAATTACTTTAACAAAAAGAGATAATAAAATAGCTGATATTGAGATAACCGGAGACTTTACAATGATACCATCCGACGCACTAAATTATATTGAAGATTCTCTTAAGGATATAGAAATTGATTATGATACAATAAATTCAAAAATAATAGAACTTTATGAAAAATTTAAAATACAGTCTCCAGGAGTTAACCCTTCAGATTTTACAGAAGCAATAAAAAATATTTTAGAAAAAAACTAAAAAATTTTATAAATTAATGGGATAAATGGTCATCACTCACTTTTAAATAATTAAAAATTAAATTTCGTATTGCTTTTTAGACTATCTCCTCAATTTCATATTCAATATTTCCCAAGCCTTTCTTTGCAACTGCTTCAATTTGTTTATATGGATCTTTTCCCCAAACTTTTTCAAACAAATGATTACCTTTTACTAATATTTTCCCCATAGGAAGAGAATTTGGTAAAACAGTATCAGATTTTATCATATCAAGAGAAGCTTTTTCTATTGCAACAATATCATAAGAGGAAAGAATCCCTATGTCAGGTACAAGTGAAGGTGTGGACATACCCCAGCAATCGCACATCAAAGTTATATTCATTAAAACATTTATATAGAATACTTTTTCAAATAAGAAAGTTTTTAAAACTTCTTCAGTAGCAATTGCCAAACCTTCCTGGAAATCAAGATAATTTTTTGATTCCAGCGACAATGCATTATTTGGGCAAATTTCAATACAATGCTGACAATATGTACAGTCATGCACAGACACAGTATACTTATTCTCATCATCAAAACTGTTAGCTTTGTATCTGCATTCTTCTATACATTTATTACAATGATCACACAAGTTCCCGTCCCATACAATTCCGCTTCCTCCAGAATGAAGAGCATGAATACTTTGACGGGTTTTTGAAGTCACGCATCCCATTGCTATATTTTTTATAGCTCCTCCATAACTGCTAACACCATGACCTTTAAAATGTGAAAAATCAATCATAACTTCTGCATCATGGATATGCCCTGCAACTTGAATTTCCTTTAAAGATTTAAAATTAACTTTTTTTGAATAATAATATTTGTCATAAACCCCTGCTACAGGATAGATTGGAGCGCCTAACATTTCTTCCGAGTATCTGTCTCTTGCAGTTATGCCGCCAAAATCCTTTAAATGCGGGAGCAATAAATCTGTAATAAAAACTTCTCCCCCGGCTTCTTTGATATTTTTTATAAGTATTTTTACAAAAAGAGGATGAATTGTTGTATAACCCAGTTCTCTGCCTAAATGCATTTTAAGTGCAACTATCTTACCATCTACCAGATTTCTTAAATTATATGATTTTAATAACCTGTCAAATTTAGCAGGAAGTGTAACTGATGGATCTATTTTATCAAATTCTACAGATGCAAATTTAACTATCGATTTTTTCATTTATCTTCCTTTTTCCTTTTATTATCTTAATTATCTGATTTTTATATTATTAATGAAATAAATATAATTTTTATAAAATATTTTTATATATTATACAACGTTATTTGTGATTTTATGAATAATTACGGTTTGGTGGTAAAAAATACGAAAAAAACCGGTTCAGTTGGCTGGAATATGGAACAGGAAGACGTAATTTGTCAAGGGAATGTCACGGGGACGTATAATTTGACAACTTATCCAATAAATCTGTTATTGTTATATTTATATTTTTATCTTAAACTAATAATTAAGAAATAATTATAACAATAATTACTTATCTATATTATGAAGCAAGAACGTCTTATCTTTATTCTTTTTCTTATTTTTTTAATTATATCCTCTGCCCTTATTTTTAGTGGATATTATTATTATCAAGTTCAAAAAAATAATTTAAAAATAAGTACACAAAATCAAATTCAGTCTATTGCCCATCTTAAGGTTGAAGAAATAAACATCTGGAGAAATGAAAGATTAAATGACGCTTATTTTTATTATAATAATGAGATTATTTCTAATTTTATAAAGCAATATTTAAAAAACCCTGAAGATAAAAATCTAAATGAGCTTATATATAACTCAATTATTAAATCAGTCCTTCTTTATAAAACAGATTTTGATAAAGTTTTTTTATTCGATAAACTTGGAAAACAAATATCATCTTATCCTTCAAAAAATGAAATTTTTTTATTATCAAAAATAAAAAATGATTTTTTAAATGCGCTACAAACAAAACAAATTCAATTTTCTGACTTTTACAGGGAGGAGTATTCTTCAAAAGCTTATATTGCAATTATTGTTCCTATTCTTGATATGCAAAATAATAAAGATGTAATTGGAGTTCTTCTTCTTAGAATTGACCCTGAAAAATTTTTGTACCCGTTTATTCAAACCTGGCCAACTGAAGATAAAACAGCAGAAACACTTTTAATAAAAAAAGAAGGAAATGAGATAGTTTTTTTAAATGAACTTAAATTCCAAAAAAATACAGCACTAAATTTAAGAATCCCTCTAGATAAAACAGAAGTTCCTGCAGTACAAGCTGCCCTTGGCTATAAGGGGAGTATGGAAGGAATCGACTATAGGGGCAATGAGGTATTTGCGTACATTGATAAAATTCCTGATTCACCCTGGTTTATTGTTGCGAAAATAAACAAGTCAGAGGCGTATAGTCCATTAAGAGAAAGCTTAACCTTTTTAGTTTTATTTATTTTTACTTTGATAGTCAGTTTATTTTTTATTTTAAGTTTTATTTGGCGAAGGCAAACTGCTATCTTTTATAAAATCCGGTATGAAAATGAAAAAGAAAAAGCATGGCTACAAAAAATATTAACCCAAAGTCTTAATGAAATTTATATTTTTAATAATAAAGATTATAAGTTTATATATTTTAACGATACAGCTTGCAATAATATCGGTTATAGTTCTGATGAACTTTACAATATGACACCTGTAGATATTAAACCTGAATTTACGATGGAATCTTTTAAAGCACTTGTTCAACCTCTTATTAATAAAGAAAAGGAAAAAATTCTTTTTGATACTGTTCATAAAAGAAAGGACGGTACTTTATATAATGTTGAAGTTCATCTGCAGTATATGGATAGAGGTAACAATGATTTTGTATTTGTTGCGATAATAAATGATATAACTGAAAGAAAGAAGATGGAGGAAGAACTAAAACGTTCCAATACTGAACTTGAAAAATTTGCTTATGTAACTTCTCATGATTTACAGGAACCTCTTAGAATGATATCCAACTATATCATGCTTCTTGAAAAAAGATACAAAGATAAACTTGATGGGGATGCAAATGATTTTATAAATTTTGCTGTTGAAGGTGTAAAGAGGATGCAGCAGTTGATAAACGATTTACTTGCATACTCAAGAGTTGGAAGAGCTGATAAAAAATTAGAAGATGTTGATATGGAAGAAGTTCTTGAAAATGCCATTTTTAATTTAAAAATGGCAATAAATGAAAATAAAGCTAAGATAAAACATGATAAATTACCGGTTATTAAAGCAAATAAATTACTGATGACTCAGGTACTGCAAAATTTAATAGGAAATGCTATTAAATTTCGAAGTAAGAAAACCCCTGTTATATATATTTCAGCAAAACTCGAAAAAAATAACTGGGTTTTTTTAGTTCAGGATAATGGAATCGGTATAGACCCTCAATATTTTGAAAGGATATTCTTAATTTTTCAACGACTTCAGCGTGAGGATTATCCTGGAACAGGGGCTGGTCTTGCAATAGTAAAAAGAATTATAGAACTACATAATGGGAAAATATGGATTGAATCAGAACCAGGTAAAGGCAGTACTTTTTATTTTACAATACCTTTAATATCTGTAAAATAATACATTTTTAAAAATAAATATTATACATTTGATAAATAATACATTTGATAAAAGTAAATAAATTGTTATAATATAAAAAAATAATATTAAATAATTTATAAACATTTTTATAAATATTTTG
>JAMDEN010000056.1 GCA_023487035.1 Actinomycetota bacterium | reverse complement strand
GAATTGCATTTGCGTCTATTGAATATATTGCATTATATTTACTTGCAGGTTCTCCAAGTAATATCCTTTGCCACATTGCTCTTGATTCATCTATATCGGGTATCTGAACACTTATAGTTTTATTTTCTATCCAGTCAGCATGAGTTGGTACTATGGCTGTTTGAAAATTTTCCGCCTTAAAAGAAAGCCCCGCTTTTGCATATCTGAGAATTGTAAGAAGGTCAAGGTCTGTTTTTGTATTTTCAACAAGTATATTAAAATAATCAGGAATTTTCCCAAGATACTGAGCAGTTAATTTTTGCTCAACAAGACTTGAAAATAAAAGTTGCTGTCGCTGAATTCTTCCTATATCTGCAAGTTCAGTTGAACGGCTTCTTGAATAAGCAAGAGCTTGTTCTCCTGTTAAATGATGTTTTCCTGCTGAAAAATTTGCTCCAGTTTTTGGATCTATTAAAGGTCTATCTATTGTAATATCAACACCATCAAGAGCGTCAATTAATTTAACAAATCCATCAAAATCAATAGTAATAAAATGGTTAATTTTTGCATTTAAAAAAGCTGACACAGTCTTAATCATTAATTCTTCTCCGCCAAATGCATATGCGGCATTTATTTTATCTTGTCCATGCCCTGGAATATCAACAAGTGTATCTCGGGGAATAGATAATAAAGATACCTTTTTCTGAGCTGGGTCAAGATATAATAACATTATTGTGTCTGCTCTACCCAAATCATTTGTAACATCTCTTGAATCTCTTCCCATAATAAGAATTGAAACAGGCTCTTCAATTGATTGAACAGGGGTAAGAATATTTTCAATCTCTGAACTTGTAATTGAATTCATAGTCCTGTTTGCTTTATTAATATACCAGTAAAATAAGCCACCACCTGTTGCTGCTACTATAAAAATACAGGCAAAAACTATTATTAAAATTCTGGCATATAAGGGAAGCCTTTTAAATCCGGATTTGCTTACTTTTTCTTTCTTTTTTAATTTCTGAATTATTTCTTCAGATACTTTAACAGATTCCAGACCTTCAAGCTCAAAGTCAACAGAATCAGATTTTTTGTCCTCTGTATCGTTAATTTCAATATCTTTATTTTCTATATTCTTATTTTCTACGTTTTTATTATCTATGCTTTTATTCTCTTTATTTCTTTTAAACATCTGAATATTTCAACTTAATTATTTTACTTACTAACTATTTTTATTTATATTTAAATAATATCAAAAAATAATTAAACAAAAATTTTTAAAAACTTTATTATATATTATTTTTTAATTATTCATAATAAAAAAAATTTTTTGCTCATGTTTAATATTTATTTTTAAAAAATTTTTAATTTTTTAACTTGAAATTTTTAATTTCTTTGTGATTTCTAATTTATTTTAATTATTTTTAAATCATTTCTACTTATTTTCAGCTTATTTTTAATTATATAATTAATTATTTTATAATTTTTTGTTTAATTAAATTATAATCTTTTAACTTACTTTTATTATATCGGCTCCAAGATTACGTAATTTTTTATCAAAATTCTCATAACCTCTCAATATATGATGTATTTCATAAATTTCAGTTGTGCCATCAGCTATAAGACCTGCAAGAACAAGAGCTGCACCTGCTCTTAAATCAGTAGCACTCACTGGAGCTCCCGAAAGCTTGCTTACCCCAGTTATAACAGCATGATGACCGTCTATTTTTATATTTGCGCCCATTCTGTTTAGTTCATCTGCATACATGAATCTGTTTTCAAAAACATTTTCAGTAACAACCGAAATACCAGGGATAGTACAAAGCAAAACAGTAACAATAGGCTGTAAATCTGTTGGAAAACCTGGAAATGGAAGAGTTGAAATATATGCAGGTTTTAAAGCTGTTTTTGATTTTTTAACAATAATTGTTTTATCTGCCTTATTTTCAAGATTAACCCCCATGCTTTTCAACTTCTGACAAAAAATACCCATGTTATCCCAAATTGCATCATTAATTTCAACTTTTTTACCACATAAAGCACCTGCCACTATAAATGTCCCTGTTTCAATGCTATCAGGCATTATTTCATATTCACAACCTTTAAGTTCCTCAACACCTTCGATAATCAGGCTATCAGTTCCAATTCCTGATATTTTTGCTCCAGCTTTGTTTAAAAAATTTGCTAAATCATTAATTTCCGGTTCTTTTGCAGCATTATTTATAATTGTTTTACCACTTGAAAGGCAGGCAGCCATCATTATATTTTCAGTTGCACCTCTTGATGGAAATTCGAGGTTTATTTCTGACCCTTTAAGCTTTCTTTTCAAACCTTTAGCTGAGTTAGATATAGCTCTTGAATAAACATAACCATGTTCTAAACGGTTTTCAGCTCCCATTAACTCAAACCCTTTTAAATGTAAATCAATTTGCCTTGAACCGATATTACATCCTCCAGGAATTGCAATTTTAACTTCCCCAAACCTTGAAAGAAGTGGCCCTGCAACTAAAATTGAAGCCCTCATTTTTCTTACAAGTTCATAAGGAGCTTCAAATGCTTTTATATCGTTACAATTTATCTTTATTTCATTTTGTGCTGTATTAAAATTTACTTCAGCCCCAAGTATATTCAAAACTTCTGCCATTGTTAAAACATCATCTATTGCAGGTACATTTTTAAGAATCGTTGTGCCAGTTGCCATAATAGATGCCGCCATTATTTTTAATGCAGAATTTTTAGCACCACTAATTTTAACTTTACCGTTAAGTTGATTCCCGCCTTTAATAACAAATTTAGCCATAATCTTCCCATATCATCTTATTAAAATAAAAAAATATAAAATAAAAAATAAAAATCATTAAAAAATAAATTAGATTTTAATATTTTATTTTATGTTAATATTAATTTTAAATTATGTGAAATATTAATTAAAATTCAATTAAATTTTACCAATCAATTAAATTTACCTTATTCTAAAATAAACAAAACAGAAAAAAATTATACAACAGATTTTTTTTGTTATATATATATATTATAAATAGAATTGTGCCCACACAAAATTATGCCTATGCAATGATAATAAAATGCAAATAAAATATTTTGTATTTTTGATATAGTGAAATTAGTAATTGTTAAATTACCAGTAAATAATAATAAAAACAAGGGTATTGAGACTAAAATTTAACAAGTGTTTTCAAAGCAGCAGTTGCCTGGGCAATTTTTTTTGTTTCTTCTGTTATTTCCTGACTTATGTTATGTTTTTTACGAAGTTCATTTATTGCTTCGGCTTTATTTTCATCATTTGTAATTATTGCAGATTCAGTAATTATATTTGCATTATTTCTTACAAACTGAAGATATCCCCTGCAAACAGCTATTTGATTTACTTCTTTCTCATTAATTATTTTTACAATTCCTATATCCAGAAAACAAATTACAGGCAAGTGATCAACAAGAATACCGAGGCTTCCTCCTACTGATGGAATGCCTATATAATCAGCCTCACCTTCGAACACTTTTTGCTCAGGAGTAACAATACTTATTTTTATTTTCTTATTTGCCATTTAAATTAAAACTTTTTTATTTTTACAATATCACGTTGTCACGTTGCGTTTGTCACGGGGACGTAAAATTTGACATTATATTCTATTTTTATTATATCACAGGGACAAACTTACTCGCTTTCCTTTTCCGACTGCATTTTTTTAGCTGTTTCAATAACTTCTTCTATAGTACCGCTCATATAAAAAGCCTGCTCAGGGAAGCTGTCATAGTTTCCCTCTACAATTCCCTTAAACCCTTTAATTGTATCTTCCAGTTTTACATATTTTCCTTTTCTGCCTGTAAACTGCTCTGCAACAAAAAACGGCTGCGAAAGAAATCTTTCAACTTTTCGTGCTCTTTGCACAATAAGCTTATCTTCCTCTGTAAGTTCATCTATACCAAGAATTGCTATAATATCCTGAAGCTCCTTATTCCTTTGAAGTATTTCCTGAACTTTTCTTGCAACTTCATAATGTTCCTGGCCTGCATATTGCGGATCCAGTATTCTTGAAGATGAATCAAGCGGATCAACCGCAGGATAAATTCCCTTTTCTGAAATTGCTCTTGAAAGAACCACGGTAGAATCAAGATGAGTAAAGGTTGTTGCAGGAGCAGGATCAGTTAAATCATCTGCAGGAACATAAATTGCCTGAACAGAGGTAATTGAACCTCTTTTTGTTGAAGTTATTCTTTCCTGTAAATCACCCATTTCAGTAGATAATGTAGGCTGATAACCTACAGAAGAGGGCATTCTTCCAAGAAGAGTTGAAACTTCCTGACCAGCTTGAACAAACCTGAAAATATTATCTATAAATAAAAGTAAGTCTCTTCCTTCATATTCTCTAAAGTATTCTGCCATTGTAAGACCTGTTAGCGCAACACGAAGCCTTGCGCCTGGTGGTTCATTCATTTGTCCGAATACTAAAGCAGTTTTATCAATAACACCTGACTGTTTCATCTCAAGCCATAAATCATTTCCTTCTCGAGTTCTTTCACCAACACCTGCAAAAACTGAAAAACCGCCATGTTCAATAGCAATATTATGTATCAGTTCCATAATAATAACTGTTTTACCAACTCCAGCTCCACCAAACATTCCTATCTTACCACCTTTAACGAAAGGACACAGTAAATCAATTACCTTTACTCCTGTTTCAAAAAGCTCAGTTCTTGGTTCAATCTCATCAATACCTGGAGCCTGTCTATGAATAGGAAGTTTCTTTTTTGCATTAACTTCACCTTTCATATCAATAGCATCACCTAAAACATTAAATATTCTTCCAAGAGTTTCCTTACCTACCGGAACCTCTATCGGACCTCCACTATCAATAACTTCCATCCCGCGAACCAGCCCTGTGGTTGCTGACATTGCAACTGCTCTTACCTGATTATGGCCTATGGATTGCTGTACTTCTGCAACTACAGTTTCCTTAAATCCTGATATTTGACTGTCAGGCCTTTTAATTATCAGTGCATTATATATAGGAGGTAAATTTCCTGGGGAAAATTCTATGTCAAGCACAGGTCCTCTGATACTTACAATTCTCCCAATGTTATTCTTGCTTTTATTTTCATTAGTATTTTTATTTTCAAAAGCCATAAAATAATTTCACTCCTTATAAAATTTATGAAATATTTAATAACCATTTATAATAAAAATATTTCATATTATTTTAACTTTTATTACATTAATCTTATTGCATTTTACTGTTTTAAATATTATTTTAACTTTTATTACAATTATTATCTTTTATTATCATCTTAACTATTTTAATGCTTCTGCACCTGAAGCAATTTCAGCTATTTCAATTGTTATCTGCTGCTGTCTTGCTCTATGGTATTTTCGGGTTAAATCTTTAACCATTTCATCAGAAGAATCACTTGCACTTCTCATAGCGGTCATTCTTGCACCAGTTTCACTTGCTGCAGATTCAAGCAATGCATCATAAATAACCGTATAAATATACTCAGGAATAAGTGAAGAAAGAACTTCCTGCGCTGAAGGTTCAAATATAAAATCAATTATTGTTTCATCTTTAGAGCTGATATTTCCATTTTTGAAATCAAGTTCTTTTCTTAAAATTGAAAGTGGAACAGGTAAAACCTGCTTTAAAACAGGCTTCTGTTCTGCTGTATTTTTAAATTCAGTATAAAATAATTCCACTTTATCTACAGTATCACTTAAATATTCCATTATAAGGTCATTTGCTATTTCTCTTGCATCAAGAAAACAAGGATAATCAGAAAGATTTTCATAAACCTTATTTAATGGTCTTCCAGTATATTTAAAATGATTCTTACCTTTTGTACCTATGATATTAAGTTTTACATTTTTACCTTCCAGCTCATATTCGTTAATTTTCTGATTAACAAGTTTTATTATATTTGTATTATAGCCACCACATAAACCCCTATCGGCAGTAATTGCAAGAATTAATACATTTTCAAATCTTTCATGTTTCTTTATAAAAGAATTTTCAAAAACATCCGGAAAATTTGAAAGCTCTGCTATAAAATCTTCAAGCTTTTCCAGAAATGGTCTTGCTTCAAAAATTCTATTTTGTGCCTTCCTTATTTTAGAAGAAGCAACCATTTCCATAGCTTTAATTATTTTCCCCATCCCGGAAACACTTTTTATCCTGTTTCTTAATTCTTTAGTATCATGCATAGCTTCTTGCAGAAAATCTTTATTTGATTTTTATGTTAATTAATCTTAACTTAATTTTTTAAAAAATTTTAAATTAAATTTTTTAAACATATTTAGCATATTAATTTTTTAGCTTTTTACTGAATAAAAATTTTTTTGAAATTTACAATCGCTGATGAAATTTGCTCTTCAAGTTTTTCACTTATATCTTTTGTTACAGAAAGTTCATGGACAATTTCTTTTTGAGAATTATGCATATAAGAAATAAGTTCTTTTTCAAAATTATTTATATTGTTTATTTCAACATCATCAAGATAACCGTTTGTTAATGCAAAAATTATCAGTACCTGATCTTCAACCGGCATCGGATGATATAGATTCTGTTTTAAAACTTCTACTGTTCTTTCACCTCTTGCAAGCTGTTTTCTTGTTTCTTTATCAAGCTCTGTTCCGAATTTAGCAAAGGTTTCCAGCTCTCTATACTGAGCAAGACCAAGTCTTAGCATACCTGCAACTTTCTTCATAGCTTTTGTTTGGGCATTACCACCAACCCTTGAAACAGAAATTCCGGCATTTATTGCTGGCCTGACTCCTGCATTAAAAAGATCGGTTTCAAGATAAATCTGACCGTCTGTAATTGATATTACATTAGTCGGAATATATGATGAAATATCACCGGCAAGAATTTCTACAACAGGTATTGCTGTTAGTGAACCGCCACCAAGTTCATCAGACAGTTTGGCTGAACGCTCAAGAAGTCTTGAATGAAGATAAAAAATATCCCCAGGGTAAGCTTCTCTTCCTGGTGGCCTTCTTAAAAGTAGTGAAATCTCTCTGTAAGCAACAGCATGCTTTGATAAATCATCATACATTACAAGAGCATGCATTCCCTTGTACATAAAATATTCACCTATTGCACAACCAGTGTATGGTGCAAGATATTGGATAGCTGCAGGCGCATTTGCAGGCGCATTAACTATTACAGTATATTCCATAGCACCAACTTCTTCCAACTTTTCAGCAAGTCTTGCAATATTTGAATTTTTTTGGCCTATTGCAACATAAATGCAAAAAACATCTTTCCCCTTTTGATTTATAATTGTATCTACAAGAATTGAAGTTTTACCAGTGCTCCTGTCACCTATTATTAATTCTCTTTGGCCCTTTCCGATCGGTATCATTGAATCAATTGCTTTTATTCCTGTCTGAAGAGGTTCCTTAACCGGCTGTCTGTTTATTACATTTGGAGCTTTGTATTCAATCGGTCTGAAAATATCAGTTTTTATCTGTCCTTTATTATCAAGAGGCTTTCCGAGCGGATCTATTATTCTTCCAAGCAAAGCTTCGCCAACAGGGACTTCAAGAATTTTTCCAGTACATTTTACTGTAGTTCCTTGTTCTATCTGAGTTGATTCACCAAGTATGATTGCTCCAATTTCATTTTTATCAAGATTATGAGCCTGTCCGTAAATTCCACCTTCAAACTCAAGCATTTCTCCTGATAATGCTTTGGAAAGGCCGCTAATTCTTGCAATTCCATCTCCTGCTTCAATTACAGTTCCAATTTCTTCAAGCTTTGTCTCTTTTTTATATTTATTAATTTCAAGACTTATAAGCTCTGCAATCTTATCAGTCCTCATTGCTGCTGACAAATTCTTCACCCCCAAGTTCTAATGAATGCAACCTTGTTTTTAAATC
>JAMDEN010000159.1 GCA_023487035.1 Actinomycetota bacterium | reverse complement strand
TATAAGTAACTCCGAGTTCACGCTCTAATTGTTTAGAAGATATACCGCACCTTGTAGAACTCATAAGATAGATAGCATAGAACCAGCTTTTAAGCGGTGTAGTTGATTTATGAAATATTGTGTTTGCTGTCGGGTGTACGTGGTTTCCGCAAAATTCACAACAGTATGAAGGTCTGTCGATAGCCTTATAATGCTTTGTGATTTTACCACACTTTTTACAGAATATTCCGTCAGGATAGAATTTGTTTTTTAACCACTCAAGGCAAACATCATCAGAATTAAATTTATATAAAAAATCTTTGACAGTACATTTTTTCATTTTAAATATCCTTATTAACTTTATATTAAGAATATCTTAGCAGATTAGTTACATACTGTCAAGGGATAATTACCTTAAATTATGTATATCTTCTTTTATTTCTCTTTGATGTTGAAATTTATATTGAAAAAATGCACCTAAAATTCCACCTAAACCAATAGCCGTTATTAGTGGTATTACAAATTCCAAAGATTTTAAGTTATCCATGACATTCTTTGTTGATTAAATTAGAAGAATTCAAACATCTTATCTGAAATTTTTTCTTCATTATATTCAAGTAATTTGTCTACTGTAAGAAGTTCAATAAAAAGACCTTTTGTTTTTGCTCTTGCGACTTCTTCATAAGCTCCTTTACTAAAACTAAATGCAATTATATTTCCTCTATCTTTCTCTATCCTTTGCATAGCAGTTTCAAAATTATCAATAACATTTCTACCAATATTTTCAGACTGTTTTACCTGAATAGGGTATCTATTAAAAAATGTAAATCCATCTATACCCATATCGCCAACTTTTTTGGGATTAACAGTTCCACCTAATGCACCAATGCACCAGTTTTGAAATTCAAACGGAGGTAAAGCTTCTAAATCATCAATATTGACTGGAAGGCCTATTATTTCGACACCCCTTGCACTATTTTTTTCAACCCTATTTTTCATTAATTTACATGCTGCTGGTGAGACATCTATTCCTATCCATTTTCTATTAAGTCTTTGAGCAACTGCTATTGTAGTTCCACAACCACAAAAGGGGTCTAAGATTAAATCATCTTTATTTGATGATGCTTTAATTATTCTTTCAAGTAGTGCTTCTGGTTTTTGTGTTGGATAACCTAACCGCTCTCTAGCTACAGGATTAATCATATTTATATCAATCCAAATATCATCAATTAATGTCTCCCCTTTGCTTTCATCCAAGTATTGCTTATATGAGTATTTTGCACCTTGTTTCGTTGGTTCAATTAGCCTATTTTCAGATTTTAGTTTTTCTAAAGTATCTTGACTATATGTTTTTAATAGTGTTTTTCTATAATATCCTTTGCTATCTTTCCACTTAAATCTTTTTAAATATTCATCATTATAAGGTTTTGAAGGTGCATTCCAAATCCATTTATTTCCATTCACATAAAATAGAATTGAATCATGCGAACGTGGTAATTGCTGTGATCTTGATTTGCTGCTTCCAGAAAATGGTGTTCTTCTCCATATTATTTCATTTTGGAATTTATTAAATCCAAAAATCTCATCACACATTACTTTTAAGTAATGAGAAGCATGCCAATCACAATGGAGATAAAACGACCCTGTATCTTTTAATATTCTATGAAGTTCAAAAACCCTTTCTTTCATCCATTCAATATAATGACTTATCCCACCTTTCCACCTGTCTTCAAAACTTCTTATTTCTTCACCATCATTAAATATTACTTCATATTGCTTATTTGAAAAAAATGGAGGGTCTAAATAAATTAAATCAACGCATTTATCAGGAAATTTCTTTAACCAAATTAAATTATCACCACAATAAATTACATTTTCTAATTTCATTAAAAATCCTATCTTTCGAATATAGATAAAATAAATATTTAAATTTTAACTTAATAAGTTATAAATCTGAAATATCAATATTGCTTTTTTACTGTATTAAACCTTAAATATGGAAAATCATTTTTATTTAAACATCTTTATATATCCTGTTTTTTCAGGATATATAACTTTACATTTTGTTACATTTATAGATTTTTAAATGTTGAATTATATCGAATTTAAAACTCTATTTTGTTCTATTTTGAGCTTAAATTTGATTATTTTTAAGCTCAATATTGCTTTGGATAAAATTATCTATTGTCTTCTAAAACTTTATTTTATGCAATGTATCCTCTTCTCTAAATAATTGTATTCCTATTGATTTTAAGAACCTATTAAATTATTTTCTTTTAATAAGCCATTTGCAAACAATAATCAGGTATATTTTTCTCAATAAATTTAAAGATTATTTTTTCATATTCTTTATCTAATATTTCCTTTTCTGGATAAAAACCTATTATTTTCAACCTATTTTGGTTAAAGTTTATTTCTGAATAAGTATTTTTAATTTTATTTTCAATTTTTATTACAGGATTTATTTTCTCATTCGAGGGATTTAATAATATTTTTATTTTTTCTTCTATTATGATTTCAATATTAATTAAAAAAATTCTTTTACAATTATCCAAACTAGTCTTTAATAATAATTTAATCGTAGTATCTGAATCTGGCAGAGAATATCCGATAATATAAATATTTTCAGCTTCTTTTAAAAAATTCCTTACTTCTTGCCAAATGGTTTTTATTGAGTTTAAAGAACTAAAATCAGATTTATCTAATAATGGCGGCATTATTAAAGGCTGTAAATCTTTTTTACTAATTTCATCAATTTTTTCCAATCTGGGGTCACTGCTTTTTAAGTAAATCTGGTTAGATTCACTCTTGCTTGGAGAGTAATACCAATTTATAGACCCATGAAGTTTTAAAATTCGCAAAGTTTGTCTAAATTCAGAACCTCCCCAAAGAGTTGATGTTCTACTGGCAATCCTTGAAAAAGGCATCTGATACAAATCTTCTAATTGGATTTTATTTCTACCTTGCTGAAATTGTTCTCTAAAAAAAGTTGTATAACTACCTATAAATGATTTTTTATAGATTTCTCCAAATTTTGATTTAAAATTTTCATCATAATACCAAGCAGTATAATTTTTAAGAGTATCAGGATATGGAAATTTAGCTTCATCAGGATGAGGAAAATTATTATAGTAAACAATCAGATTATCATTAGATTCATCTAATTGTAAATCTATGATTTTATCATTATCAGTGAATTTTCTTTGGTAATCCTTGAAAAAAAATATTTCTTTTACATCTATTTTATCCCAGTCATTATGATATATTTTTACTGGGGATTTTATTTTAAAAATATTTAAGCACAAATACTCAAGAATTGTATCATAGTTAAATGTTATTATTGAAGAATTAGTGTAGTTAAAATAATTTATTAGATTTTCCAACAAATGTAGCTCATAACTATTTTCTTTTTTTTGCATTAATTTTTCTTTTAAAATCTCTTCTTTTTCTAAAAAAACATCCACTAATAAATTTGTAATATAAAAAAACAAAGATTTTAATAAAAAATATTCCTCATTATTTTTCCATGAAAAACTTTGGTATAAATAAGTTAATATGTCTTCGAAATTGTTGAAGCCTTTATTTTTTATATATTTCTCATATATAAATTTATATTCATCTTTTAAAGAAGAAGCACTATAAATTTTTTTTTCTATTTCGGTAGATAGCTCATTTAACAAAGGTATATCATCGATTATTGCTTTTGAAAAACCAGAGCCAAGTATAAAAACTTCTTTATTAGCATTCATAATTTTTAATTATATATTAAAACTACATTTTAAACATATTATTTTTTTAAAAAGCAAATTATAAGAAATTTGAGCTTAGCTTAGAAATAATATTACTTTTATTAAATTAATATGATCTTTATAACTATTTATAGACATTTTCAATAATCTATTTGGTTCCATTGAAATTATAGTTATTATCCCATCTTTTTTAATCATCCTGATTTCTTATATTTCATTATTACGTAATTTCCTTTTCATTTAATAACAAGTTCCAATTATTTTTCATAAGAGCTATTAGTTAAGAATTATATTAATAATTTATTATATTTAATAATAAATAAAATTTTTATAAATCTTTTTATTTACAATTATTGAATTTAAAAACAATTTTTAAATTTTATTATTAATTTCAACAAATTTATACAGATAATAATATGCTTCCGGACTGAATTTCTTTATAGATTTAAAATTATTTCTGAATCTCTCATCAATAATTTCTAAATTCGTTATGTCTTTCTTATTATTAAAAAAATCAATTTCATAAATTTTATTTTTTAATAAAGCCGTAAGATAAGCCACTTTTGCTGCACTTAGTACTGCTTCCTCTAAGATAAAATTCTTAGAAATAATAAAACTTCTGACCCTCTTTATCCCTTCCAAGAGGCTTGAAAATTCTTCTATTTTACTTTTACCTCTAAATGCAATTGTTATTGAGGTATCTATTATATCATTGTATATTTCACTTAAATCTACTGCCAAATTTCTGTATCTTATTTCATTTTTTGCTATATTTGAAAAAGTATCACTAATTGCTCTAAGATTTTTTACTTCGTCAAATAAAATACTGATATCAAACATCTGCTTTATTATTTCTAATTCTTTATTAACACCATATGGTATTCCAGTAGTATTAGGTGCAAAAGCTGTCAATTTATCACCTAATATACATTCAATTGAGGGCATTAATACTTTTTGTATTTCATCCTCTATATCTAATAGATTACAGGAAATTTCTTTTTCAACTAATTCAGCAAACGAATTTGATTCAAACAATACATCCAATAAAATATATTTATCTCTTCCATCTAAAAGGGATCTAAAACAAAACTTAAAGTGGGTTTTATTAATATTTTTAGTATTTGCTCTTTTTGACTTTTCAAATTTATAAAATATATTATTATTCCTTATAAGATTATTAAGCATTTCAATTATTGAATATGTACTAATATCTTTTTCTATTAAAATATCAATATCAATTGAGAATCTATGTATTTCTTTAAGTAACAATAATAATGCTGTTCCACCTTTAAATATAAATGGCAGGCCAGCTTTTTTAATGGATTCTAATAAATAAAGTGCATAAATTACCTTTTCCACTAACTCTGGATCAGCTTTATTTTTACCTCTCTTAAGAAGGACACATCTGCTAATAATCCATTCCTTTGAAAAACTATTTTCTTTAATCATTGTTTTCTATAGAAGTCTGTTTCAATTTTAATGATATTAAGTAAAAAATTCTTTATTTCACTTTTAATACCTCTTTTTCTTGCATATCTTAAAAGTGTCGTCAAATTAATTGTGTATTCCTCAAATATTCTTTTAAAAATATTAATTAATTCCTGGCCTTGGAAGTTTATAAATAAATCTTTTTCAAAAAAAATGTCAACCAATATTTTTTCTATTTTGGGTACTTTAATTTTTTCAATTTTAATAATAGGAGTTCCCTGAATAATAGACCTTATTATTATCACATTTTCGTTAGAGATATATTTTTCTATAAAATCTTTTTTGGGATTAATATATATTTGGTTACCCTTTTCTTTTAGCGCGTAAAATGCCGGCTCCAGAATATCTTTATCAGTTTCAATAATAATAAATGAATTGAATGGTTGATGAATCATGAAACTATGAAGCCAGGAAGTTTCCCATAAATATATTTGAACATCTGGATATGTTTTTAACAGGTAATTATATAACTTTTTGGCTCTTGAACTTATTAATGGTATAAAAATTCTTAAACTGCCTAACTTATAAACACCTCTTTTTATATCTTTTATTACACCCTTTTCTTTTAACCTATAGATCCTCCACTTAAATGTTCCTGTTTTTAAGCCTATTTCTTTTTCACCATAAAAGTCATAAAGATCTTTATAAGTAAAAAAAGATTTACTTTTAAATCTTAATTTTATATCTTCAATTCTTAATTTATTGTCTTTCATTTTATCAATCACCTGATTAATTCAAACCAAAAGGAAAAATATATAATTATTCCTCTTGGTTGGCTATTATTATAACAGATAATAATATGATTGATAAAGGATTTTCAAATTTTTTTAAGATATTAATTCCTTTGCATGTGAAAGTCGGCTTCATGCCGTGCGTTGATTTAATCAACCTAGCTGCAAAGGGCTTATTTTTTTAACTGAGAATTTATTGTTTCTGCTATAATAATTTTTAGGATATTTTTCAAAATCATAAACATCCACAATTAAACTTATCTTCTCAATTATATAATTGATATAATGCTCCTCTCCTTTTATAAAAGCTCTGTATGCCGCCCAATTAATATAATCAATAATTTGCAAACATGGCTCTCCTGTCGGAGTTTGTGGAATAACCGTACATACTAAAAATGGTTCATATATGGTGACGGATTATAGTAACCTGCGGATAATTTAATTCATTCTGCAAATATTTAAAGAATTACATATACGATCTACAATATTTTTTAATACCCCCCATACTCAATTTCCCGAAATATATAAGATTGCTGAACATGCGCTCTACATATGATACCCACAGAAATTTTATATGCCCTTCCATGTTGGATAATTTAAACTTTATTTTATTTAAAGTTTATAGACCTTTATTATTAATTCTATTTTTTATCTTCTAATTCTTTGATCGCTTCAGTTATGGCCTTATGTAACTTATCATTTGAAATATATTCTCTTCTGATTTTTTTCCATTCCCAATTATTCGGGTTTTGAGGTTTTTTAAATAGATCTACTTCAGCTAACTGTTCAAACAATTCTATATCATAAAAGTCTTCTTCACTTAAATCATAATATTGGTCTTTATTTAATGATAATTTTACCAATAAAGGAAACATATAAGACCCTAATAATAAATGTTCTCTTGCATTCCAAACCATTTGTTTTTTAGTTTCTTTCTTACCGTGAGCATAATCTCCACGTAATTGATAAAAATCATTTAACCAAGCTTCCCTTAATGTCCCAATTTTATTAGCATATTTGGAGTTTAATATTCTTTTACTTTTGGAAATATCTAAGTCTTTTTTTGGTGTAAAAGAATTTTTAAAGTTTTTAATTAACTCATCTATCTTAGAATTTTTTTTACACATTAAAATTCTTTGAAATGCACCAATCATCATTACAGCTTCTTGATGTTTTGTAATTTGATCGCTATCTGTATTAGCCCGATTAAAAAAGAATATTGCATCAGAAAAATCAAGCCATTTATCTTTTAATTTTTTTTGAGCATCTAATAAAGACTTAAATAGATTAATATCTATTTTAACCATACTATTATTTACATAAAACGGCATAATTACTTTATAGGAACCAATATCAATAAAATTTTTTGACTGCCCATCTCTTCTTCTTGTTACAATTGTTACTCCTTCCAAATCTTTATTGAAACCTTGAACAACAAAATGAAAATTACTACTATTAAAATATGAAAAATTACTGAAAAACTCCCTTTTTGATAGCCCAGAAAAAGTTAATATTTCAACAAAAGAAAATAAAGATTCTATTTCGTCATCTGTAAAATCTTCAAAAAAATCTTTGTTATTTAAAAATATAAGAGTGCACTCATTAATAGAGTCTCCGATATTTGTGTAATATGGCCTAATTATTGCTTCACAAGTATTTTGAAATTTTTCTTTAGAAGAATCTTCTTCAAGTACCTCAAATCTTACCAACTTAAAATTTTCAATATCAAAATTATTTTTAATTTTTAGCCAAGGTAAAAATGCAAGCATTGACATAGTAATCCTTCATTAAAGATAGTTTTTTATATATTTTTGCAAACAATTAAATACATATTAAAAAATTTTATCAAAAAATCGGTTAAAATTTAAGAAGGCCAACCCCTTTTCAGCTCTAAAGAATGATTTTTTTATTTTACCCACAACAATTCAAATCAAAGCCTAAATTATTATAACAAAAATTTAAGCAAATACTTCACCCATCTGTTATGATAATATTAATACATATTGTGGGG
>JAMDEN010000006.1 GCA_023487035.1 Actinomycetota bacterium | reverse complement strand
ATTTTCGGATTTAGAAGAGGTTGAAATTAAAAATTAAATAAATATGGTTATAAAATTATTTTTATGACTTATGTTAGTAAAAAAGAACCAGTTGTTAAAACACCATCTCCAAGAATAGTTAGGTTGCTATAATGATTAAAGAATTTATCTATTCATACAATGAAATTGACTTTAATCCTCCGGCTCCAATATGGGAAAAAATCTTCATAATAACCTGTCGTCGTGGTATTTTTGCCAAATACTTGCCTCCATCTTATTCTCCTGTTACTTAAATCCAAACCAGTATTAGTTTGGTAATTAATTTAACTTTTACTTTAACAATCTGAAGCTATTAAAAGCAGTATCGTAAATGGTTTTATAGGAATCAAAGGATTTCTCAGGAGAATTAAAACGAACTATCCAACCTGTTTCATTATCAATCAGGCACACTTCAACTATTTCATATGTAGTGGGCCCGACAGTTTCAGCATAAAAATGCTTTATTGCTGTTATACCATTTATAGTTAATTGCTCTGTGGAGATATAAGCATAATCTTCAGAAGTATCAGACAAGAAGTCTTTTCTAAATTCAATAAAACTTTCCAAGTCATATCCTGGTGCTTGATACTTTCCCACCATAATTCCTACTGGATTAAGGCCAACTTTCTTTTCATATATAGAAACTTTTAATTCTAAAGGCTTACTTGGAGTTTCAATGTGCCAGTTATCAGGATAATCGATGGAAAATCCATTTTCTTTATCGGTATACGTTACAAATTGAGATGCTTCTGAAGGTCTACAGCCTACACTGATTAAACTCAGTGTGATAAATACTGCCAATGTGGTAATTATTAAGATATTTTTGCTTATAACTTTACCCCTATGCATGAGTTTCACACTTTTATTAAATTGCATTATATTGTTTGGCATAAAATTTTCTGTCGGTATTGCAGTCCTTCTTTTTTTAAAAATGATGTTTCATTACCTAATTACTAAAAATAAAGAAGCTTAATAAATTATTAGTTATTTAAAGATTCCAAATATTATTGCAGTATTACTGTAGCTATTTGCCTGCAGTTTTAATGTGTATGTTTTTATATATTTCAAATATACACCTATTATTTTGAATTATCAATGTTGGAAAAATTTGCTATATTAAATTTGAAATATCGGCAATATCCATATAAAATTATGGTTTCTTCCTGAATATTAAATATTTTAAATTTTATATATGAGCAATAAAAAGAGACCTGGAAATTCATATTCAACAACATCAGTGATTTTCCTTATTTTAACAATCATGTTTATATTTATAATATTTTTACCATCCATTCTGAATATGGACATGATGAGATGGGGGTTCGGTATTGCCTTTATTTCCTTTTTCCTTGCCCTGTCTTTTGCAATTACTTCAGGTGTTTATGCTTCGATGGCCAGAAGATTAAATATGGTTTTTTCTGAAGTCAACATGCTCGCTCATTGGGAATACAGCCCGGAAGAATGGAATAGATATTCCAAAGAAGAATTCAAAAAACAGAAATCCGAAAAATGGGGTATTTTTATTACGATAGCTGCTATTACAATAGTAGTTGGCGGAATCTTTACTTTGATTCATAAAGATGCATGGAAAGTACTGTCTGCCGTGTTTCTTGGTTTACTGGTGCTTCTTGCTATACTTGCATTTATAATTCCCAGAATTAAATATGCCAGGGATCGTAAAAATATCAATCCCGAAGTTTATATAAGCTTAAATGGAATTTATCTTGCAGGAGAATTTCATCTATGGAATTTTTTGTCTTCAAAACTCGAAGATGTAAGTTTTGACGAAAATAAAATGCTTATTATTGTAAAATATTCCTACATGACAAGAACAGGCATAAGCTATACAGATGCAAGAATACCGGTCCCCTTGTCAAGACTTGAAGAAGCAAAAAATATAGCTGACAGGTTAGGAAAGATTTAAATCATAAACTGTTTAGGATTTAAATATAAAATTTTTTCTGCAAACCTTATTGCCTGATCAAAAGAAAAATAATTCCTTTTAACTTTTTCATATAGAAATTCTGCTATTATTTTTCGAACCATTTTCTGGCTTCCATAAGTACATTCCAATATAAAATTATCACCGCCAAATGCAAATATCTCTTTACAGGGAGACTCTCAATATTACAATGGAGACTATACCGGCAAATAAGCCATTCCATTGAGCTATTAACAATAACGAAGCAGTTTACCCAGATATATTTTGATTTGTGCTGGATTCAGCAAGTGTCATTTGATACTTATTGCTGCGCTTTTTAATCCTATTGCTTGAATTTTTTTCTGAAAATAAAAAACGAAACCATCATCAAAGCTGTCAGTATCGTTCCTATAATTGCGGATATTATAATAACGCTATTGCTGATTGTATGCGTTAAAAAAGAATATCTTACTAAAAAGCAAAAAAGTATCCAGTAAATCAGGCTTGTTACAAGTCCGGGCGAATACTTTTTAGTAATTATAGTTGAAATCAAATGCCATATCCCGTTTGTAGTAAATAAAAAGACTGCCGATAAAGGAGCAATTATCCATAATCCGTTAAATACTTCAAACACAATTATGGATATTATCGTTAACGAAATCAGCATTGTATTGAAAACAAAGAAGTGTTTCCATTCATATTTTGGCCAGAACAACTTTCTGACCATACCGACAAAAGTCTCACCAATTAATGCTTCATCTATTATGTGAATCACATAGGCAATAACATATCCCCAAAAAATAAATGAAATCGGAATTTCCAAATTGGCTGCAGACGAACTTATAATTATAATTATTCCCATTTCATTCCTTTAATATTATGGAAAACTTACTTTATTATATAATGCTGCGATATTCTTATACAAATAATAAAAGTATTCCTTTTTGCTAAATTACAGGGAAGTTTTTAGAATTCCAGCAGAGTTAGTCTATAAGCCGAGTTATAATCTAAAAATACTTAAAAGATGTATTTAAAGTTGCAATAAGATAATTATATTACTTCGTATTGAAATTATTTACGATCTATTACCAAAATACTTTATTATTGCTGACTGTAAAAAAATAAATTAAAGGAGAAGGAAATGTCTTTATTCGCGGAGATATCGTTTTATGCGGTAGTTTCTGTGAGCATTCTAGCCCTGCTAAATGCTTTGTTTCTTGCAAAGCAAACATTCAGACAAAGCCACAGAACAAGTAAGGCTCAGGAGATAGTAAAAGCAATAGAAGAAGTGCTCAGGCATATTTAAGAAGACAGTTTAAAACTGTTCTGTATCTTCTACCAAATTTGTTATAATTTCTCCACCTAAGAATATAAATGAGCTTCATACAGTTTTTATACTAAAAACTTTAATCCAGTCTATTTCTTATCAATATCTTCTTCAATTAATTTTGTAATAATTGAGGTAGGGCTTTCTGCAGCATCTATACCCCAGCTTTTTGTAAAAAGCCACTCATTTCTTGGGTGATTTATAATTGATACAACTCTCGGGCGGTTTGGCTGAAGCTTTGCAAGCTGTGCAACAACAAGATTATCCTCATCATCTCCTGTTACTGCCGCTATAACATCTGTAACTTTTATTCCTGCGGATTCTAAAACAAGCGGGTCACAGCCATCTCCGTAAATTATTTCAATATTTTTAATTTTCCCAAACTTTTCACAAACCGTCTCATTTTTTTCAATAAGGCTTACCTTATGGCCTTTTGAAGACATGTCCTTTGCAAGACTTGTACCAACCTTTCCAGCACCAATAATTAAAATATTCATTTTTTCCTCCCAAATATTAAAGACCCAGTATTCTCTTAAGCTGCGGGATGGCAGTTGCTGCAACAGCTATATGAAGCAGATCTCCGCTATTCATTACCGTACCCACAACAGGAACAAATGATTTTCCTAATCTTGTGATTGAAAAAACCATAATTTCACCCGGTACATTGATTTTATCGCTTGTAAAACCTGCTATTGGTGGTAAGACTTCAACTTCTATGACCTCAACTTCACCATTGCCAAGACTGAGTTGAGAATTTATATCAGAATGACAGATCAGTTCCTTGATTTTATTAGCTCCCCACCTTGTAGGTGATATGGTGGTAATGCCAAGTTTGTTGTAAACGATAGCTCTTACAGGATCGTATATTCTTGCCACTACTATCGGCACCCTGTATTCTCTCTTGGCAATCAAAGCCCCTATGATGTTTCTGTTGTCCCCAGGCGAAACAGATGCATAGGCATCTGCATGCTCAATCCCCGCTTTTTCAAGAACTTCTTTATCATATCCAAAACCGAGTATTTTATTGCCTTTGAAACTCTTACCCAGCCTGTTGAATGACTTCTCATCCACATCAATGATACTGACATCATGCCCATCCATCGAAAGCAGGTTTGCCAATTGAGAACCAACTCTACCACAGCCCATTATAACTACTTCCATTTAACCACCTCATTTAATTAAGGTCTTAATTTAAATTAATTTTATTCTTTGAGTTTATTCCAGTTAGTTATTCATTGAACAACTACTATGAATTCATTATAATATAATCTCACGTTATAAGTCTTTATGAATTTATTGTTTGCAATTGTCGCTTGTTTTTCATCAGTCTCAAAATTAATTTTCGTAGTTCCTCAAAAATTAATACTGCTGGTATAAATGCAATTACCAGTAGCCAATTATTCCAGCTAAGCGGGTAATGATTAAATAAGGTATTTAATCCTGGAATATAGATTAGTGCATTTATAATAACAATTTCTCCAATTATACCCAGGAATAAAAGTTTATTTTTAAAAAATCCTACTTTGAATACTGAATCATAATTTGTCCTGCAGGCAAATGCATTTCCAATCTGTGCCATAATAATTGTAGTATGATTAACTGTAGTGGCAGTCTGATATATTATATCTTTAGAATAATTCTGAGGATTAGTACCTATTTCTCTTAATTTTGCAAAAGTAAAACCTTTATCATAATAAAATATAAAAAAAGCTGCCATTGCTGCTACAGCTTCTATTGGACCTAAAAAACCATAAGCCCTCACTAAACCTTTGCCTGTTAGAAGCCTTTCATTTCTATGTCGGGGAGGTCTGTTCATTATGCCGGGTTCGGGAGGTTCAGCTGCGAGTGCAAGTGCCGGAAGTAAATCAGTACCCATATCAATAGCAATTATTTGCATAATAGTAAGAGGCAGTGGAATTTTAAATAGAACCATCAAGATAAATGGGACTGCTTCAGGAATATTGCTGGCAAGAATATAATGTATAAATTTTCTGAGATTTTCAAATACTGCCCGGCCTTCTTCAATTGCGTTTACGATACTTGCGAAATTATCATCAGTTAAAATCATATCAGCAGCTTCTCTGGCTACATCGGTTCCTGATATTCCCATAGCTATGCCAATATCGGCTGCTTTTAATGCTGGAGCATCATTAACTCCATCACCGGTCATTGCTACTATATGACCATTTTTCTTAAGAGCTTCAGCAATTCTCATCTTATGCTCAGGGGAAACCCTTGCAAATATAATATTTTCCAGTTTGAGTGCTTCTCTTAATGATTCATCATTCATCTTTTCAATATCGGTTCCTAAATAAATTTGGGATTCACCATCAATAATGCCGATTTTTCTTGCAATTGCATCAGCCGTAAGACCGTAATCACCTGTTATCATTATTATTTTAATTCCAGACTTTTTACATTCTTTTACTGCAGTTTCTACCTCAGGTCTTGGGGGATCAATCATTGCAACAAGCCCTAGAAATACCATATCTTTTTCTACATTTTTAACAGAATATTCATCGCCAATATTATTTAAGTCCTTATAAGCAATTGCCAGAACACGAAGTGCTTCCCTGGCATAATCATCATTATATTTCAGTATATCATTAAGAATGCCCTGACTTAGGTTTTTAATTTCACCATTAACGTCTATTTTGTCACATAATGCCAACATTTCCTTAGGTGCCCCTTTAATGAAGGCAAAAGTTCCATCAACAGTATCATGAATTGAACTCATCCTTTTACGGTTAGAATCAAATGGAAGTAAGAAAATTCTTGGTTCATTTCGTAATTCATTTATATAGTCAAATCCTGCCTTTTTAGCTGTAACAAGTAATGCTCCTTCTGTAGGATCACCTTTTACTACCCATTGATTTAAAGTATTATCAAAATAATTTCTTGCATTATTGCAATAAGACATTGCTCTGGTTATTTTTTTAAATGTTTTAGAAACTTCATCACCTGTTAATTTAGTGCTATCAACCATAAAATCTCCGGCAGGATTATAACCCACACCAGTAATTTCATAATTATTACCATTTACCCACATCTCTCTTATAGTCATTTCATTCTGGGTTAAAGTTCCAGTTTTGTCTGTACAAATTACTGTGGTACTGCCAAGTGTTTCTACAGAAGATAATTTCTTTATTAAGGCATTTTTTTTTGCCATTCGCTGTACCCCCATGGCTAAAGCCAAGGTTACAGTTGGCAGCAGCCCTTCCGGGACAAATGCAACTATAATTCCAATAGCAAATACAAACGAGGTAATAAAAGGTAAACGTACTACGGCAATAGAAAGAATAAAAAACAAAATGCCAATTCCTACAGCAATATACATTAGTAATTTACTGGCTTTATTTATTTCTTTCTGAAGTGGGCTCAATTGATCCTTTACTTTTTGAGTTAAATTAGCAATTTTGCCAAATTCTGAATTCATTCCTGTAGCATATACTACAGCCTGACCATTACCAGAAGTAATGCTTGTTCCTGCATAAACTACATTTGTTAATCTTAAAAGATCAACATCTCTGCCAACAATTGCAGGGGCGCTTTTCCTTTGAGGGTCTGATTCACCTGTTAAAACAGAGTTATTGGTTCTTAAGTCAAATGCTTCTATCAACCTTGCATCTGCAGAAACATTATCTCCTTCATTTAGAATTAATATATCCCCGGGAACAAGCTCGCTTGATAAAACTTCCTTCACCTCATCCGATCTTAATACATTTGCATATGAAGGGATTATTTTTTTCAGAGATTCTAAAGCTTTCTCTGCTTTATACTCCTGTAAAAAACTAAAAATTGCATTAATAACTATTACTGCTATAATTGCATATCCCAGTTGTGGCATATCAACACCCGGGATGAAACAAAGTATGGCTGCTATCCAGAGGATTATTGCAAGGATATGTATGAAGTTATCTAAAAATTTAAAAACTAAAGGTCTTTTCCTTTTCTCTTGAATAATATTTAAACCATAAACTTCAAGTCGCTTTTTAACTTCTTCTTCTGAAAGACCCTTTTCGGTAACTTTTAACGCTTCAAATAACTGCTCTTTATTTAACTCGTAATAATTCATTTTTTTATCAGATTATCGATAATTAAAAATAAAATAAAGCAAGATTATAATTTAAAAAAGGGATAATTTCCATAAAAACCCTTGATTCTCCTCCATCATACTACTATCCTCTCGCATAATTAAAATAAATATAATTTTGATATGGATAAATTCATAGAATACTTCTTAAATTATCTTCAAACAGAAAAAGACGCTGCTAATAATACAATTCATAAATACAGAGCTGATTTAGAAAGGTTATTTGAATATCTACAAATTACTGATATTAATGAAATCAGTCAGAATCATCTAAGGGATTATTTAAATCATATAAGACAAACTTATAATTACACTTCAAGTTCAATTGCAAATAAAATAAATATTCTTCATCACTTCTTTAGGTTTCTTCATGCTTCTGGTTATATAAAAGTTAATCCAGCTATCTTAATTAGACCACCAAGGAAAAAGGTAAAAATTCCTAAAGTATTTAACGACATTGAACTTGAAAAATTTTTAAAAGCACCAGAGCATAATATCTATACTAAATATAAAAAATACGGCTTAAGAGACAAATTAATATTTACAATGTTTGCATATACTGGACTAAGACGAACTGAACTTATTAATCTTAACTGGAATGATATTAATTTAGGAAATAAATATTTAATAGTAAGAAAATCTAAAAATAAAAATCAAAGGATAATACCATTACATAATAAGGTCATAGAACTGCTTGATAAATATTTATCTGAAAGACTACCCTTAATAAATAACGCATTATTTACTGGCAATACGAATAATAGGATTCATCATAATAGCTTAAAAAATTTATTTGACAGATATGTTAAGATTTCAGGACTTTCTGGTAAAGGCTTTACAATTCATACATTAAGGCATTATGTAGAGTGCTACATTATGGTGAGTGCTTAAGTAATAGTGCGATAACATAAGCCTTTTATCTTTAATCACTCACCATAATATTTCATAATAAACTTTCCAATATTATTACGAAAGGGGTTTATTATGAATGAAATACAGATACTCAAAGATTCTATGAAGTCGGTCTTAAGAGAGCTGGAATGCCAGAAATATTCAAATAGTGCACTAGGCTCTTACAGCGCTATCTACAGTGATATCCTAAAACATATGCAGACAAATAATATTTCTTCTTTTAATGAAAAAGCCTGCATTGAATATGTGTTTTTTAAAACAGGATACAGGCTTGATGGATTTTATGGTGCTGGTAATCGAAAAATTAATACTGTAACAAAACCACTTCAAATACTTCTGGATTATATTCAAACAAAAACTGTTAAGTTTAAGATGCGTCCAAGAATTTGCCCTTACTGTTGCCCTGCACAGTTTGAAGAGGAATACTCAACCTTTCAGGAAGAACTTATATACAGGGGTTATGCCAGAGCAACCATTAAATGTAATATCGAGAAGGTAAATAAGTTTTTGACATTTTTAGATACCTGCAATGTTAACTGTTCAAAATCAATTAATGTAAAGCATCTAACTACTTTTCTTTGGCGCTACAGTAACTGCAAACCTAAATATATTTCTACAATTATTTATGTCTTAAGAAATTATCTTAACTTTTTATACGGCCATGGATTCATGGACGAAGATATCAGTAAGTCTCTTCCAAAAGTGAGAATCATACGAAATGCATTTATTCCTTACTGCTGGAAGAGACGGGATGTAAGTAAACTTCTTGAAGCTGTAGATAGGGGTGATAAAAAAGGAAAAAGAGATTATGCAATCCTGCTTCTTGTAGTACGTCTTGGACTGCGTGTAAGCGATATTCGAGGCCTAAAATTTCACAACTTAAACTGGAGCAGCAAAACAATTTCCCTTACGATGCAGAAAACAAAGCAGCCTCATAAACTGCCACTACTGGATGATATTGGCTGGGCAATTATTGATTATTTGAAAAATGGACGGCCAGAAACAAAGTGTGATGCGGTCTTTGTGCGGCACAGAGCACCTTATGATTCATTTGGCGAAAATGAATGTTTCCAACGTGAACTGCACCGTTACATGATTAAAGCTGGGCTTGAAATACCACTCGATGTTCATTGTGGGCTGCATTCCTTAAGGAGTACGCTTGCAAGAAACATGCTGGAAGCCGAAGCGCCACTTCCTGTTATTTCAGAAGTTTTAGGGCATCAAAGCATTAATACAACAAGTATTTATCTAAAAATTGATCTGGATGGGCTCAAAAAGTGTGCACTGGATCCAGAGGAGGTGTTTGGCTCATGAAAATGCACTATCAATGGAAAAGTGATATGAAAGAACTTTTGCAGTGTTATCTAAGCCAAAAAAAGATGACTGGATTTAAATTTGAAAAACAAGACAGGGAACTACAAAGATTTGACGATTATTACTACAGAAACGGATACACAGGCGTAAAATTTACAAAACAAATGACAGAGGCATTTATATACGGCACAAGCTATGAAAAGCAATCAACGCACTACAAAAAAGAAATCCTTCTAAATAGTTTTTCAGAATACCTAATAGGGCAGGGATATTCAGTATATGTGCCGCCAATTAAATCAGCACCAGCCAAACGCTGCTCTTATGTTCCATATATCTTCTCAAAAGAACAGTTAAGACGGTTCTTTAAAGCAATTGACGGATATCCGAAATCTATCCAATCCAATCGCAACACTGTAGATCCAGTACTTTTTCGCCTGCTTTATGGCTCTGGACTCCGACTCTCGGAAGCATTAAATTTGCAGTTAAAAGACATTGATTTTAAAACCGGAACTTTAACTATCCTGCATGCAAAGAACAACAGGGACAGGCTTGTGCCTATTGCAGATAGCCTTACTGAAAGGTTTCAAAAGTTATTTACTCAGTTACATACTTTTAGTGGAAGTTCCACCTACTTTTTTATTAGTCCTGCTGGCTATAGACTTGATAAAAGTACCGTATACTGCAGATTTCGCGATTATCTTCTGGTGGCTGATATCTCGCACACATACAATGGACCAAGAATCCATGATCTGCGTCACAGCTACTGTTGTCATTGTCTTAAAAAATGGGTGCTTTCAGGAAAAGAGCTTACAAATCTTATGCCTTATCTTGCTGCATATATGGGGCATACTGATTTTAGGGGCACCCAGTATTACCTGCGTCTTACAGCTGATCTTTATCCTGATATTATAGCTAAAGCCGAAGCTTTATATGACTATTTAATTCCGGAGGGGGTTATATATGAAGAATACAAATGATTTTGCATTCTATCTTTCACAATTTTTTTCAAAGTATCTTCCAGGGCAAAAAAATTTAAGCACCAATACGATTGCATCTTACAGGGATACATTTAAACTATTTTTAATATTTTGCAGTGAAACTAAAGGATTAAAATCGCAAAATATAACTTTAAATTTGCTGACACGAAAGATAGTTACAGAGTTTCTTGAATGGATAGAAAAAAAACGCAAGTGCTGCCTATCAACAAGAAATCAAAGGCTTTCAGCCATCCATGCATTCTTTAGGTATGTGCAAAAAGAAAGTCCGGATAATTTGTTTGAATTTCATAAAATACTTACAATACCACTAAAGAGAAAACCAAAACCTCAAGTATTTTACCTAAGATCTGATGAATTAAAGATCCTTTTTAGTCAACCAGATACAAGCTCTAAGCAGGGCCGAAGGGATTTAATTTTACTTGTTTTAATGTATGATAGCGCTGCAAGAGTATCCGAAATAATTGACTTAAAAGTTTCTGATATCAGACTGTCTTCTCCTGCAGTTGTTGCCTTACATGGAAAAGGCAGTAAAGTACGTCATGTTCCAATTATCGGTAAAACAAAAGATATTCTGGCAGCATACCTTGAAGAACACAAAAAATATAACTGGGGTATTGCAGCACAAGATGCACCAGTCTTTTTCAATCAACAACATAAAAAGCTTTCCAGATGGGGAGTTTCACATATACTTGATAAATATGTCCAAATGGCAAAGAACAATACAAAATTTAATACCGGTTTTGCCGTTACCCCGCATGTGTTGAGGCACTCGAAAGCTATGTTGCTACTGCAGGCAGGAATTAATCTTATTTATATCAGAGACTTTTTAGGACATTGTAATGTAGTTACAACAGAGATCTATGCAAGAGCAGATACTGAAATGAAAAGAAAAGCAATTGAAAGTGCATATACGGATTTGAGTCCAGTAGATATGCCAAATTGGGAAGAAAATGAAGATCTGATGTATTGGCTTCAAAACCTTTGTAAGTAAAATAGTCCGGGATAATATTATGGTGAGTGATTAAAGATAAAAGGCTTATGTTATCGCACTATTACTTAAGCACTCACCATAATGTAGCACTCTACATAATGACGCAAACAATGGGGATGAATATTTTTATCAGGGTCAATTTTTCCAGCATATCTTTTTACCATCTTCTGTAAATAATCTGGTAATAATTTTTTTCCATATCTCGAACAAAATAAATACTTGCTTTCTGGTTTTACTTCTAACCATTTATTTATATAGTGAAATAAATAACTTGGTACATACACCATTCTTGAGCTTTTCCACTTAGCATTATTTACCCTTATAACACTGTCATTTTCTTTTACATCAGAAGGTCTTAGACTAATAATCTCCCCCACTCGTAAACCTGCATAACACAGCACTGCAAGTATTGCCCTGTTTCTTATTCCGGATATATATTTCTTATTGGGAAGGTTTACTAATTTTTCAAGTTCTTCTCTTGTCCTAAAAATTTCTATAACTCTTTTCATAATTTATATTATATAAATATGATAATATTATTGATTTTAATATACAATATTTATAATACTATTATATAATAAATCTTATAAAAATAATATCTATAATATAAAAAATAAGATTTATTTTAAATATTTTTATTTTAACCTAACCTGCTTTTAATATGATAAAATTAAGTATCAATAAAATATATTGAAAGAGAGTAATATGGATAAGGAACTCTTATTAAGATATTTAAAAACCTACCAAGACAAACATGACAGCATTATGGAGCAGTATGGTGTTAAAGATGGTTTTTTGTTTGAGGGAAAATACTGGTGGGATTATTATAAGGAACTTATAAGTGATATTTTAAATAAAATAGATAAAGGAATAGTAACTATAGAAGACTTCTCGAATTTTTATCGCAAATTCGGCTTTGGCCCAAAATTATATATAAATTCAGTATTAGGCTCTGGTATTGAAAAATTATCCAAGCTTTTTAAATTTTTATCAGACAGATCAATTGAACCAAATGAAAAGTTAAAACAAGTTACAGAAAATCAAGAATCTGATTTCTTTATTAGAGGAATAGGAATAAATTTTATAACACTATTTTTAACAAATTACTTCCCTGATAAATATGGCCAATGGAATAGACAAATAGATGGTGCGCTTAAAATATTAGGTGCTTATCCTATAAAAAGTGCTGGTGAACAAAAGTCAAATTTTTATTTAAAAATCAACCAAGCACTTTTAAATATAAAAGAAATAACTGGTTTAGATAGTTTAGCTCAAGTTGATAATTTGTTGTTCTGTATAAATGTGGGGTATTTGTCTGAAAAAGGTGAGATAGATAAAAAAGTTGAAAAGGAAATTAAAGATATCGAAGAAATTGAAGAAGAAAAAGAGGAAACTGAAGATGTACATACAAAAATGCAATATTGCCTTATAAAAATTGGAATTAATAAGGGATACGATATATGGATCGCACAAAATGACAGTAATAAATCATATAATGGTTTTTCCTTTTATGAAAATACTTTAAAAGAACTTCCTTCATTTACACAACCCAAGACACTTGCGATTGCAAAATTTGTAGATGTAATTTGGTTTAAGAAAAATACAGCCAATCCTGTAAGATTTTTTGAAATTGAGCACACAACATCAGTTTATTCAGGACTTTTAAGACTCAATGATATTATTATTGATTTTCCTATAACAAAGGCTACGGTTATAGTACCAAAATCAAGAATTAAATTATTTGAAAACCAAATTGCAAGAAGAACATTTGATTTTTCAGGATTATATGAAGTATGCGAATATATGACTTATAATGACCTTGAAAAGTATTTCGGTGCAGCAGAGGTTTCAAAAATTTTTGATTAGTTCTCTAAAAATAAAAACTTATGTAATAAATTAATGACATTAATTGAATTAGAAAAGAAATATAGTAAAAATTTTTTCAAGAATTATAAACAATTAATAAAACTATATGATGAAATTAAATCAAGCATCCCTATCTCCTTAGAAAATAAAGATATAACAAAGGCAATTTTGCTGAGAATGAAAGCTTATTATGAAGCACAATATAAAATTAAAAGTTTTTTAAATAAAAAATATGCTCAATCAGCTTCGGATTTCTTTGTTGAAACAATAATATTTTATCTTAAATTATTCCTTGAAAAAAATAATATAGATATTAAAGCTTTCTCTGAGAAATTAATTAAATTAAAAGGTTTAGCAATTCGACCAGATATTTCGATTTGGAAAGAAGATAAAATAGTATTAATAATTGAATGTAAAACTCAACTTGGTTGGAATAGGAATAAGTGGGAAGATGATTTTATAAAAAGAGATTTAGTAATAAAAAAAATGTTCCCTCATGCTAAATCCTTCTTATTAATAATGACATCAAATAATTGGTCCGGTATACCAAAAGAACACAAAAAATCTGGTAAACAATATTTTATATTATCTAACGATTGGCTAAGCCGTATAGACGAAGATAAAATTGATACTTATATAATTAATCCAATAGAAGATCTTTTTAAATATATTCTTTTATAGAATAAATTTATGAGAGATTAACGGAATTCTTATTCTGACAATCAATCTCTATCAATAGCCTCATTAAATTTACTAATCTAAGACCCTACTCAAGTGCTTCCTGTTTGTTTATTTCCTTATTAAAACACTCCTTGTAAACCTTCTGGTATTATTTAATTTCTTCATCTGTTAAAGATGTAATCTCATCCATGTTAGTTACCTCTTTTTTGGATTTTCATAAATAGTCTTTTGCATTTCATAAAAAGGATTTTACTTTTTAAAATAATATTTTCCATTTCAAGTGAATTCTTAGAGAGATACAGAAGGAGAGATGCAGTAAAAATTACATGTTTCGAGCAATTTTATACAAGAGAATTCTATAATATACCTATAAAAATACTATATTAACAGTATATTATAAAATATTACAACGACGAATTTGGACAAATTTAATGACATATCTTTGGTTTATTTATTGTTATCAAAGTGTTTCAAGCTAGCTTTTTGGCAATATTTTTGCTTTTATATTTGTTTCTGAAATACAAAAATAGGCAAATAAACCCTACTACTGCTATAAAAGTAAAAAACCAGCCAAATATCCTTCCTGCTGTAATCTCATAAAAGAAATCAGAACCTTTATCTCTATCAAGGATATTTATCCACTTAATATGTTCTGTAATTCTAATTGGAATATCAATTAAAAGAGTGATGGACAAATTAATTGTAAAAGCTAAAAAGAAGTTGCTCCAGTACAGATTACTGTTCCAACTAAATTTTAATAAATAAACAAGAAAGACTATTGATGAAAGAGTTGTAAGTATTATCGGCAGGTAACGTAATAAAAAATAAAAAAAGAAAGAGCTTGTTAAATTTATCATATTCTGGGGAAGTGTTACTTGATACAAGATAGGTATAGCTGAAGAGATAAAAAAGAATAAAATAGCAATAAAAATTCTAAAATACTTCATTTAGCCTCCTTTTTAAATATATTTTTAAAACAAATATGAAATAAACATTCAGATATAGTCTTAATATTTTACTAAATAATTTATAAAAAAGCTAACTATAGTATGTAGAACTAAAGTTAGCATAACCCTATACTTTTATCATATTATTTTTATTCTATTTACATCATTGAAAGAAGATATTCTTATTAAATTTGGAAATAAAGTAAGAGAAGAGAGATTGAAAAGAAAAATCTCTCAAGAAGCTCTGGCTGAAAAAGCTGGTGTTCATCGAACTTATATTGGCATGATTGAAAGAGCAGAGAAAAATATTACTTTAAGAAATATAGAGAAAATTGCAAAGGCTTTAAATATAAAGATGACTAAAATGTTTGAATTCTTATAAAATCTGTAGCTAAACAGACTATAAATAATCCCAAAGATTGCCTCTTTTTTATTAAAAGTCACCACTATTACCACAGAGTAATTATCAAGTATGCCACTTTCTTTGATGGCTAATATAAAAATTTTATCTGGATTGTTTCCAAAATAACTTTCAATTTGAATTATTATTTTTTCAACTTTTGGTGTTAAAATTCTAAGCAAATTACTTTGCTATTATTCGTAATTACGCATAAACTATATCCGTGAAGAATTAACAATTTAGTAAGGTTGCATATGGAGTACATAACAGCTAAAGAAGCAGCTGAAAAATGGGGCATTTCAGAACGTAGAGTTCAAGTACTTTGTAAGTTGAGCCGTATTGAAGGAGTACAGCGTCTTGGAAAATCATGGGCGATACCAAAAATATCGCTAAAACCCAATGACAAAAGAGTTATTAAAAGGAGACAAGTATGAGAATTACATTCATCGATCTTCAAAACTTCCGAAAATTGAAACAATGTCGGATAGATTTCAGTGATACAACCACTCTTTTTGTTGGAGCAAACAATAGTGGCAAGACATCAGCAATGGATGCATTAGGTAAATTTTTAGCAAAGCGAAAATTTGTTTTTAATGATTTTACATTATCTAATCATTTGATAATAAAATCTATTGGAAGTGAATGGGAGAAGGAAGAATGTATAATGCCAAATACCCTCGAGAACTGGGAAAACATCCTACCAACATTAGATATTTGGCTTAATGTAGCAGACAATGAAATACAATATGTATCACATATGATACCCACTCTTGATTGGAAAGGTGGAAATTTAGGTGTAAGATTTATATTTCAACCTGAAGATATTTCAAAAATATTTGTAGATTACAGAGAATCTTATGCTGCTGCAAGAGAAACTGAATCTATAAGGGCTAACTCTTCATTATCATTATGGCCAAAGAATCTTTGTGATTTTCTTGAAAAGAGATTCTCGTCTTTATTTACATTAAAGGCATATATACTTGATCCCGAAAAATTGAATAATGAATCACTACAAAAAACATCTTATGATATGGAATGTTTTGAGCAAGATCCATTGAAAGGACTCATCAAAATTGACATGATCGAAGCTCAACGTGGCTTTTCCGATCCGGAATCTTCATCTAGTATTACCGAAAACAATTACTGCAGTAGTCTTTCATCACAACTTCGAAATTACTATGATAAACATCTTGATCCAGAAAAATCACCAACATCAGAAGATCTCGAAACTTTACAGGTTATGGAAGATGCAAAAAAAGCCTTCAACCAAAACTTAGCAGAAAAATTTAAATCTGCTATTAAAGAGTTGGAGACTCTTGGATATCCAGGTATAAGTGACCCTAAGATCACAATTGCAACAAAAGTCAGTACGACAGATGCGTTAAAACATGATTCTGCAGTTCAATATTCATTAACAAAAAACGATGATGATGATTTGAAGTTGCCCGAAAAATATAATGGATTGGGTTATCAAAATTTGATCTCAATGGTTTTTTTACTTATTGGATTTAGAGATGATTGGATGCAGGTCGGTAAGGCTAAAAAAGAACAAGAGCTTTCTGGGAAACGAATAGCACCTTTGCATTTAATTTTACTTGAAGAACCAGAAGCCCATCTACACATTCAGGTGCAACAAGTGTTTATAAAAAAAGTATTTAGTGTTTTGACAAACCATGAGTTCCTAAAAGAAAATCCAAGCTTTTCTACTCAATTGGTAATAAGCTCTCATTCAAGTCACATTGCAAGAGAAGTAAATTTTGCTGATTTGAGATATTTCAAAAGGCTTCCTGAGTCAGATGAATGTAATATATCAACAGCTAAAGTTATAAATCTATCAGATGTATTTGGCGAAGGTATTACTACTGATAGGTTTGTTACTCGATACCTTCAAACTACACATTGTGATTTATTTTTTGCAGATGCAGTTATTTTAGTAGAAGGTTCATCAGAGAACATGATTATCCCCCATTTTATTAAGAGTAAATATCATCAGTTGAATGAACGCTATATCACAATTTTAAGTATTAATGGTAGACATTCTCATAGGTTAAAGCCTCTTATCGAAAAATTATGTTTAACTACTCTTATTATCACTGACATCGATTCAGCTTTACCCTCTGGTCATCATGAATCTTCATACCCAGAGAGGAAGAAGAATTTGATAAGCTGTAATTATGCAATTACAGAATGGCTGATAAAAGAAAAAGAGTATGACAAATTACTTGATATTTCTTATGAAAATAAAGAATTTAAATGTTCTACTCCATATAATTATTCTATAAGAATCGCTTACCAAACTCCCATTCTTATAAGTTACAAAGATAAAGAAAATATAGAAGCTTTATCAAGTACATTTGAAGATTGTTTAATATATTCTAATTTAGAACTTTTATCAAAGACTAATGGAGAAGGGATTATTGAAAAAGCACATGACTTAATTATACAATCTCAAGACTTTTATGATTTACACAAATCTATATATTACTTACTTAGAGGCAATGATTCTCTGAAAGCAGGTTTTGCATTGGATTTAATCTACTCTATAGATCCTGATGAAATAAATATACCACCATATATTATAGAAGGCTTAAATTGGCTACAAGAACAGCTTAAACTCAATGATTAATCATCAGGAGGATTAATATGGACAGACAAATAATAATAGACGACAATCATATTGACGATCATATAGATGATGAAATTAAAACGTGTTTCAATAAGGATAATTTAAAAAGTTTTTTCACATTTGCAGGTGCAGGCTCAGGAAAAACAAGAAGTTTAGTTAAAACGCTTTCTTTCCTTGACGACTCTATAGGTTCTGAACTTGCCGCATATTCCAAACAAATTGCTGTAATTACATATACAAATGCAGCTTGTAATGAAATCTTAAGTAGGGTTGATTATAAACATATTTTTTCTGTATCAACAATACATAGCTTTTTATGGGAGCTTATAAAAAACCAACAGCGTGATTTAAAAGAATGGATTAAAAAAAGTATTGTCTCTGAAATCAATGAGTTAGAAGAGCAGCAGTTGAGGGGTAGGTCTGGAAATGCTTCTATAGAACGAACAAAATTGAATCTAAGAAAAATCGACTTAGTAAAATTGAAACTTTTAAAAGATTTACTTATAACCCAAATGGTGAAAATTTAGGCTATGATTCTCTTAGTCATTCAGAAGTAATAAAAATGGGATCCGAATTTATAATGAATAGTGAAACAATGCAAAAAATATTTATAAGTAGATTTCCTATTCTTTTGATTGATGAAAGTCAAGATACTAAAAAAGAATTAATTGATGCACTTCTTGAATTACATAAAAACCATAAAGACAAAATAATCATTGGATTGTTTTGTGATACTATGCAAAAGATTTATACAGATGGAAAAGACAATTTAGCTCTTTGCATACCAGATGATTGGGAAAAATTTACCAAAGTTATGAATCACCGAAGTGCTAAACGTATTGTAACATTAGCAAATGCAATTCGAGAAAATGTAGATGGTAAACATCAGGAAAGTCGTTCAGATGCAGAATTAGGAATTATTCGCTTATTTATAGTGCATAATAGTGCAGATAAACATTCTATTGAAAAACGTGTGCCAGAAATTATGGCTGACTTAACTGATGATGATAAATGGATTATTCCTAATGAATGTAAAAGCCTTATACTCGAACATCATATGGCAGGAAGAAGATTGGGTTTTATTAATTTGTTTTCACCCTTATATGAGATAGATTCATTCAAAACTGGAATCCTTGATGGTACACTTCCGGAAATCTCTCTTTTTACAAAAATAATTTTACCACTTGTAAAAGCTTATCAGGCACAGCAAGATTTTGAGGTCGCAAAAATTGTTCGTCAATATTCACCGCTATTAGATAAAAAATCTTTTATTAATAGCAATGAGAATCAAACAAAAATTATTGCTTCTGCTAAAAAAGCTGTTAATGATTTATGTGCATTATGGAATAATGGACAAAAGCCGTCATGCATAGATACATTAATCACAACTGAAAAGAGTGGATTATTTAAAATTCCAGATAATCTACAAGGAGTTTTAACAACTCAAGCTCAAGTAGAAACAAATGAAAGAATTCAAGCATTAAAAACTGCATTTTCCGTTTCATTTGATGAAATTGAGAACTATAACGCATATATTAATGGAGAAACTCCATTTGAAACTCATCAAGGAGTTAAGGGACTTGAATTTCCAAGGGTTACAGTAATAATGGACGATCAAGAAGCAAAAGGTTTTTTATTTAGTTACGAGAAATTATTTGGAGCTAAAGAAAAGTCAGATACCGATCTCAGAAATGAACAAGAAGGAAAAGATACAAGCATTTCCCGAACAAAAAGACTATTTTATGTTGCATGCACTCGGGCACAAAAGAGCTTGGCTCTTATTGCATATACAGGTAATGTAAATGCGGTAAGAAGCACAGCTTTAGCAAATGGATGGTTTGAGGAAAATGAAATTATCATCATTGAGTAATATATAAATTTAAGAAGTATAATTATTTTATAAAATATCATTTTAAAATTTATAGAATTTTTAGTCTTATAACACTGGTTATAGCCTAAATAAAAAATATTATTTTTTTTAAAAAAAATACTTTTTATTAATACAATTTTGGAATATAATAAATAGTAATAAAAATAAGCATTTTTAAGCTTATTTTTATACTAAAACTTTTATTAACTAAAGGGTTTTAGGTTTTTTTAAAAGGCTGCTTTTTAAAAGCTTGGCTTTAGCATTGTGGAGTTAGTCTATAAGCCGAGTTATAAGCTAAAAATTCTTAAAAGATGTGTTTAAGGTTGTAATAATTAAACTGTTGTTAAAATATCTATTATCTTTTTATATATCTCAGGTTCTAGCTCTTTAAATTCCTTGATATAATTACTGTCAAATAACTCTTTATACTGCAATAATGATAGTATGGAGATTATACAATATGCAGATTTTAGGTATTCATACCATTCATCAAAATGTTTCTTTTTAAATTCAGTTATATTTGAGCTTGATCTGGAAGCAAAGTCATAATGTCTAGTCTCTGGTCTTCCATGTACAAATTTACCTAATTTTCTAAAAAGTTCTTCTATATCATTCCATAAACTATATTTTTTATCATATTTTTTAATTAAACCTTTTCCCTCCATAAGTTTTTTTATATCCTTTTTATAGTTTGGATAATTATCTTCATCCCCACTTTCCCACTCCCAATATTCATTTGTACTTCTGCCATCTTTTTGTTGCCACTTTTCTAATTCTCCAATTCTATCCCTTTCGTCAAAATATAATCTAGTTAAAAAGCCATCAATTATTTCCCTAATTAGTGAACAAGCTTCTTCATAAAATCCATGTACAACCAAGAAATATGAAGCATGAGCAATAGCACTTGCATCAAACATTGCCGTTTCCCATATAGGACGCGTTGGCACTGGAGCATCTCTAGTCCATGAATTAAAACCAGTAATATATCTTTCAATATTATTAATATTGCAATTTGATTCAGTATCTTTTCTAATTCTATTAGCTATAATTAAAAGTTGTTCTAAATGTTGCATTTTAATTTAGTGATTCCTGAATTATAAAATTAAAAATACCTAAAAGATGTATTTAAACTTGTAATAAGATAAATATATAAACATTAAACCAATTCACATTTCTTGAAAATTTCTTATAAGATTATTTATTAGAAATAATAGAGTTTCTGATACCAATTTAACCATTCAGATAATTCTGATTCGTTTAACTCCTTTGCACTATTAATCAATTCATCTGATGTAAAAGCAAAAAATCGATCATTAAATCTAATTAATTTTTGAAATTCTGAAATTGAAAATTTTAAGAAATTGTTTTTAGGATGATGTACAACAGAAAAATATACTTTCTTATAAGGCCATCTGCTTGAAGTTGATGCTTCAACACATGTAGCTAAAAGTTGGTTACGCCACAATTGGTTCAATCCTCCAATAAAAGGACATTTGTTATATTCTCTAATAAGACTGATATTAAAAGGTGAAGTATTCCCAAGTGTAATATTCCAATAATTATATTTACAGCTACTATGATAATAACATTTATCTGGATTTTCTATGACTGCTGATGCTGGCTCGCATACATGTAATGAAGTTCGACCTTTGCTTTTAAATCCCCCACAAAATGTAAACTCTGTTTCTGTTAATTTATGCTCAATTAGCCACAGATTAAGATTATCCTGATGATCATAGTAAGCAATAGCAATATCAGAATCTGTTCCACTAGCCCTATTATGGTCATTTAACATATTATCTGGTTCATCCCAAAACTCAATTCTAAATCCAGTGTCCAAAAATTCAGTTGCAATCTTTTTTATATCTGTTTTTACTTTTCCTAAAACCTTTGCAGCTATATCGGGGTTTCTTAATATAGGTAAAAACAAATTAGCACATGCTGCCTGAGAACTTGCCATATGTCCAATAAACTTGTGTGATTTGAATGGGAATTTCTGTTGATGTTTAATAAACATCTCTTTTATTGGAGGGTATATAGGAAATAATTTTGCTTTTAGATTTTCTGGTAATAATGCATCATAAGGCAAACCTTTAAAAAAACCAGGTTCTGTCGTTAGATTAGCCCATTTCCAATTAATTAAATGAACATACATTTTAAACTGAAAATTGGTTAACTCATTTGGGAGTCGATACTTTTTTTTATCTATTTCAAAAATCTTCATAATTTCTTCTAATTAACTATCGCTCAGTTACACAAATTCTAATTAATAATATTATATATAAATTTTTATTAAATAGATTTTTTTAAGGCATACATTAATTCTCCCCAACTTGTTTCTTCAAATTTCTTTGGTATTATTATAAGCTTTTTATTATTTTTCCAATCATACCAACTATTTTTAATCATTCCTCTTGCATTAAACCTAAGTTCTTCGGGATCTGGATTTATTAAAATGATTTTTTTATTTGTATCTGAATCCATCCATTTTTTTATACTAAAATTTATTCCTTTATCATTAAAGCTATAACCACTGATTATGATTGTATTAATACTGGATAGCAGATTGAAAAATCTATAATGAATCTCAATAAATATATTAGTTAAATAATCAAACATTTTATTAAACGTACCAACCAAAATCATGTGTCTATTGTAACGATATAAGTATTTATTTTTTAAATATTCAATATGATCTATTTCTTTAATTTCTTGAGGTACTTTTCCTACAAAATAATTACTATCGTTTTCTTTTTTAAATTGATACCAGTTTATAGAACCGTGAAGTTTATATAGGCTAATTTTATATTCATTTTTCTTAAAAACCTCTGGTTTCCACAATAATATTGGTAAATCACTTCTAATAAATCCATCACAATAATTAATACCTTTTCTTTCTAAAAACTGCTCTACTGAAGTGTCGTGATTTAATGTAAATATATTTATTCTTTTTATAGCCACATCACTATATGCTTCATCAACCAATTTAATAAATCCATCTAATAGGTTTTTATATAATTTTTCACAAACTATATCTTCAATGTAAATTAAAATATCTTCTAAAAAATATGTAAAACTTTTATTATAAAAGCATTTATTTTCAATAACAGATACTTTTGAAATAAATCTTTTTTCTAATTCCTTATATATTCTTAGTACTATTGGATTATCATATTCCCCTGATCCACTACTCCGTAGTTGCCAAATAAGGTAATACAAACTCTCATAATTTAACATTCTTTTATAACCAAGATTTATTTTTCCAACCCATTTGTAGTAATTTCTTATTCTTATATTTAACCCAACTAAAAATTTTTGGATAAAATCAATTACAAGTTCACTTTGCATAACATTATCTTCTCTGTTTGACAAATAAAATGAGTTATCAGTATGCATGCGAATATTTTTTTCTTTTAATATAGTTTTGGTTAACTCTTCTGTAGTCGGCATATTCGCTGATAAAGATACCCCAGAACCGAATAAAAAATTGATTGTTTTATTCATATTTAATATTTTAATTTCTTATTAAATTCCGCTAAGATTTATAAATTAGATGTGATTTATTGAAATTTATTTTTATTACAAAGTAAATCTGGATTCTTCATATTTAGATTGCAAGAGGCTAATCATATTGCCTTTCTCAATAATATTTTCAATATCCTCTTTAGTTATTATCATTATAATACGACCAACTTTATAAAATGATTTAATAAGAGTAAGCGCAGCATGTTTGTTGACAGCTTTTCCTGTTAAACCTTCTTGTGAAAAAATAATTCCTGCTTTTATATCATGAAATAATAACTTTGATGCAAAATAAGCTATTTCTTGTGGACTAATAGGAACTGACCAATTTTTACTTTCAGAAATAATATAAATCCCTATATCAGAACGATAATCATTTGTATTTGTTTTATTTCGTATCAATGCGTCAAAATGGTAATCACTTGTTTTAAAACGAGGTTCAACTTCAAAACCCGGCATACATGATAATAAAAATGCACAAAAATCTTCAAAAGGAGAACCTTTTTTATTATCTTCTGCACATATATTATCATACCAATATTTTGCAAATGGTTTATTCAAGGGGAAAATGTCAATTTCTTTATGGCTAGGATATTCAATCGATAAGGTATTGATCAAATTAAATAAAATCCATTCAGGAAATCTACCTAAATCACTATTTTTTTGAAATACATTAAAAATGTCGGATGAAAACTTTTTAAATTCTGTATCTCCCATATTATTATACCAAACACCTCTAAAATAAGACCCAGATTTATTAGGATCTATATTTCCACTAGTAGCTATTGAATCTTCAATGATAGTTAATAACATATATCTTTGAGATAGCCATGGCTGATTTAAAGAATTAGTATAATCTCTTATCCAAACTAATGGCATTCCTTTATGGATATAACTTTTCTCTTCTATCTGTGTAATAGTTAACTCATCGTATAAAGATTCAAAAATAGCTTTTGCTTCATATATACGACCTTGTTTTTCAAATATTTTACCCACCCACTGCCACAAATTAGCATATTCGACTATTTTATCTTCAACATATCTTTTTCGATTTATATTAGACTTAAGAAAATTTAATATTTTAGGCAAAGAATCTCTTTGCTCTATTTTCAAGCCTAATATATCCTGATTAGTAATTATTACTTTTAATTCTTCTGCACTTTTTATTTTCTTTTCCATTTTTTAATTTTTATTTCTATTTAATTAGTAAATTTTAAATATTCATCTTTTTCAATCTGTTTCTGGACATTAACGGCTTTTACTCCAATTTCATTAATATAATTGTTCATTACATACATTTGCATAATACTTTCAAAGTCATGTTCCAAATTCAACAAACAGATAGTAATTTGCAATAAAGAGATCACTGTATTCTGTATTGGATCCGCTAAACCATAATTACTTGCACCTGCAAGTAATATTTTATGTTGATAATTATCCATTAAACCTAAGCGATAAAAGCCTTTTGAGCCACCGTGGACAGCATCACATGAAAGATTATAGAATGGACGTAACTTATCTAACCGAACATACTTTTCTAAAGCTCTAAAGTTTCTGTTTGATAATATCGAACTAGGAATCCAACCATAATCACCTTGAAAATTGTCACTGTATGTTCTGCAAAGTTTTTCTTTCTCGCTTTTTATTTTATTAAATTCTTTTCTTCCGATAGGAAGATATCCTAATTTTTTATAATAAACTTTATAATCTTCTAATTCTTTAAAATTTTTAATTACTTCATGTTCTAAATATCTTCTGGAAACATCGTTGTTATTATCTAATAAGAAAAAAGAAATTACTGCAAGTTCATGCAAGCTCCTCCATCTGGCGTTAGCACCATCTGCATAACCTGATTTTAAAAGAACAAGAATTTCATTTGAAATTTGCAATGCTCTTGCATGAATTTTTAATAGAGCACTTTGTTTGAAATTATTTGTTGTTTTATTTAATTTGTCTTTATGCTCCATTCCAAATTCCAAGGAAATTTTAATTAAATATTCAAGTAAATTTAAAGGCTCTTTCCATTTTTGATATAATCGATTTTCAAAACCCTTTTGATATTTTCTTTGATGATTAAGCATTTTATTAATATTTTTTCTTAGTTTTTCCACAATTTCTTGAGAACATTTTGGTAAACTTTCTTTGACAAAAACTTTTATTGAGCAATCTAATTTTTTACCGATAGGAAAGCATTTTTCTTTTTGTATATATATCTCCAAAGCTTTAACTATAAAAAGAGCATTTAGATCCTTATCTGATTTTCCCAACTTTTTAATATATTTTTCTTTTTTCTTTAAATAATGTTTTACTTTTTTAGTATCAATTTCTTTTTCAATTTCTGAAATAATTTTATAAAATTCAGGAAATTCTTTTTTTATATTAAGTCTAAAATTAATATAACGTTTTTCATCTACTTTATTATTTTTGGATGACCATGTTAATGATAATTTGACATCTTGTTGCAATTTTTTATAATTCCTTTTAATTATTCCAATTTTACCTTCTGGTAAATTATATTCTTTAATGTTTCTATGGTTTAAATTAATAAAAAAATTGTTAATTAAATTAGCATAGAAAAAAGATTTGAATTCACTTATAAAGTAATTTTGAAGAATTTCTGATTTGTTATAATTGTTTAAAAATTCTTCTAAATGGAAATAAATATTATTTAAATCTTCGAAAATTTTATTATTCATAATATTTAAGTCTAACAAAGAATAGGTTCATTCTAAACACAAACCATTAAAAATAATTATAAATATTTTTATATTAAAACCCTTGATTCTACTCCATTATACTACTACCCTCGCCTATATTAATAATTTAAAAATATTATTATGAATGAATATATCAATTATTTCTTAAACTACTTGCAAACTGAAAAAGATGCTGCAAAATCTACAATCCACAAATACAGGGCTGACTTAGAAAGATTATTTGGATATTTAAAAGTCACTGATCTTAATGAAATTAACCAGAACCACTTAAGAGATTACTTAAATTATATAAGACAAAAATACAGTTACACTTCAAGTTCAGTTGCAAATAAGATTAATATTTTACATCACTTCTTTAGGTTCCTGCATAATTCAGGTTATATAAAGGTAAATCCTGCAATATTAATTAGACCACCAAGAAAAAGAGTTAAAATTCCAAAAGTATTTAATGATATTGAACTTGAAAAATTTCTCAGCGCAACTGAACACAATATTTATACTAAATTTAAAAAATACAGCTTAAGAGACAAACTTATATTTACAATGTTTGCTTATACTGGACTTAGACGAACTGAACTTATTAATCTTAACTGGAATGATATTAATTTAGGCAATAAGTATTTAATTGTAAGAAAATCTAAAAATAAAAATCAAAGAATAATCCCACTTCATGATAAGGTACTAGAACTTCTTGATAAATATTTATCTGAAAGACTGCCTTTAAAAAACAATGCCTTATTTATTGGCAATACCTGTCAAAGAATACATCATAACAGCTTAAAAAATTTATTTGATAGGTATATTAAAATTACAGGACTTTCTGGTAAAGGCTATACAATTCATACGTTAAGACATACCTTTGCTACAAGGCTGCTATCTAAAGATGTAAGCCTTGTTAATATTAAAAATTTGATGGGTCATAAAAGTCTGGAATCCACACAGATTTATTTGCACGTAACAGGTAAAGAGTTGGAAGAGTCGATAAAGGTACTGTAAATTTTTAAAGATAAGTTTTTTTACTGTCCCGAGTTACAAAATTTCGAACCGTTTTTTGAGGTAAATTGATAAAATTAAAAAGCTTCTTTTAAAATTTTATATGTAGTCTTATCAATGGTAAAATACACTTAGGAATTCGTTATAAAAACTACCCAAGAAGATAATTATGCAATTTATACCAACATTTAAAATAGGTGTATGGAACGCTTGGATATTTTCAGTTATTTTTTTACTCCTGCCATTTATTATAATGCTATTTAATAAAGAAACTTACAGTAGAGGAGGTAATCCTCCTGGTATGTGCAGCAGAGAAAAAGCTATAAGTTATATTGCCACAATTCTTATCTATGCTGCATCTTTATATACAATTTTTTTACCATTCAAGCTGGGTAAAGCATGGTTTTATATGGGGCTTGTTATCTTTTTACTGGCTTTATTTATACTGATAACTGCTCTTATAAATTTTATGACTACCCCAAACGATGAGCCGGTAACAAAAGGGATATATCACTATTCCAGACACCCTTTATATTTTTCTAATTTCCTATTTTTAATTGCCATAGGTATAGCCACTGCTTCATGGGTTATCCTGCTGGTTGCTATCATATTGTTTATTTTGATGCAAATTGACACTGGTGCTGAAGAAAGATTCTGCAAGGAAAGATATGGAGATGCATATAAGGAGTATATTAATAGAACACCTAAGTGGATAGGAATACCAAAGCTATAAAATGCCTTAAGTGCCTGTCTTAATTTATGAAATTTTGAACCTTTTTAGTAAATAATCTTATTATTACTTTTAATAAGTGGGGTAAAACAAGATGAGAAATAAAAGGTCTTTTAGCATTGAGCTTAAGCCAAACCGTCTTGAATCATTATCTGATGGAGTTTTGGCAATAGCCATGACTTTACTTGTAATAGAACTTTCAGTTCCAGTGCTTATAAAATCAAGTGCGGAAGAAGGATTAAAGATAAAATTATTTGAAATGTGGCCAAAATTTGCAGCCTATGCATTAAGTTTTTTAATTCTGGGTATCTTCTGGTTTTTCCATCATTTTTTATTTCACTATATAAAGCGGTCTGATGGAAGGTTTGTATGGTTAAATATATTATTTTTATTGTTTGTTGCATTAGTTCCATTTTCAACTGCTCTAATAGGTGAATACAGTGTATATGCCAGAACAGCAGTTATTTTTTATGGGGCTAACGGATTTATTATAATGGTTATGCTTAATTTGATGTGGTGGTATGCTACAAAAAATAGGCGTCTGGTTGATAAAGATATAAGAGAGTCAGATGTTAAAAATGTACAGATAAGGTTCCTTCTATCTGCAATACTTGCGTTGCTTGCAATGGGGCTTTCATTCATTAATCCCTATTTCGGAATTGCCATATACATAATAATAGTTGTCTGGGCAATTATTGAGATACTGGCTACAATTCCATATTATAGGAAAACTATAGAAACAGATTAAATTGGTTATCCAAGATAGTGAAATTTCGAACCATTTTCTCTAATATTAATTAATTTGAGAGATTTTCAACCTATTAAGTTAAAGCTTTCTCAACTTCATCTGCAAAAATCTTTATATTTTCAGTATTTATCTTTGATACAACTTCTGAAGTATTTGTTGCTTTTTGCAGCATATTCCTAAACATTGGATTCATTTTACTTAAATTAAATTCATAACCGAAGTAACCCTTAGCAACTGCTCTATTTAGTAACTGCTCTGGAAAACCTCTTTTTATCTCATTTTCCCAGTTTTCATCTGAACCACACATAAATACAGCAGTTTTCCTATCTAAAAGTATATTTAAATTTCTTTTTAAAAATTTTGTTACATATGCATTCATTCTCCCAATAAGAAAAGATCCTCCAATTATAACCAAATCATAGTTTTCTGGATTTACTCTTTTTTCCATTTTAAGATTTGCGAGTTCAATTGCATGGTCATTTTCTTTCAGCAGCTCTGCAAGCATACCCGCGCATTTTTCTGTTGTACCAAATCTTGTTGCATAAGCAATTAATATTTTCATTTTAATATCTCTTTCTTTATTAAAATATAAATAAAATTTTAAAGGCAAAATCCTTAATAAGCAACAAGATTACTGGTAAAAGATGTAAGCCTTGTTAATATTAAAAATTTAATGGGTCATAGAAGTTTAGAATCTACACAGATTTATTTGCATGTGATGGGAAAAGAGCTAATTGATTCTATTAATGTACTTTAGTTTTTTTTAAAGAATATAAATTTATTTTTTAAATCAAGACAAATATGTTTTATTGGCTGCCCTAGGTAGTGAAATTTCGAACCAATTTTTAAAGGAAATAACTAATATAAAAATATATTTAATAGACGATATTTAAGTTTTTAAAACACTTCATTTTTTAAGTCTAAAATATAATCATCACTTGCCTGTCAACATCATTTCTTCTATTATTAACTCAAATTATAAATCTAATATGGAGGAACCAATGAAAGATATAAGAACCGTTTCCAGAGAAGCAAAAACAAATCGTATAGAAACTTTGTCTGATGGAGTTTTTGCAATAGTTATGACTATCCTAGTACTTGAACTAACAGTTCCGGATATACAGGACCTATTTGCCGAAAAACAACTTGGCCTAAAACTTTTAGAGATGTGGCCTAAGTTTACAGCTTATGCATTTAGCTTTATAGTACTCGGTTTACTGTGGTCTTTCCATCATTATATTTTTCAATATATTAAACGTATTAATAGCAGGATTATTTGGATAAATATAATATTTTTAATGTTTATATCACTATTGCCATTCTCAACTGCTATGATAGGAAAATATGCTATTTTATCCACTACAGCAGTTGTATTCTATGGTACAAATTGTTTTTTAAATATATTAAATTTAAATATATTATGGTGGTATGTTACAAAAAATAGTCAACTATTAATTAATGACATCACTTCCCGTGAGATAATGCAGATAAAAATAAGTTTTGGTTTAGCACTTGGTTTATTTTTAATATCTATTGGACTATCTTTTGTTAACCTCTATATTGGGTTAATTATTTATTTTTTACTTATAGTCTGGGGAATTATCGCAACAATAAGATCAAAAAATATCCGTCTTAATTTCAAAAAAAATTAGTAATGATTTCACAACAGCTGCTCCAAGGAGTGAAATTTCGAACCAATTTTTAGAGAAGTTGGCTGCCTTAAAAAATCTATTTATGAATTAACCAATGTAAACAATACTTTAATTTAGATAATATTTGAATTCAGAATAAAGATTTTTATATATAATGAAGCAAATAATTTTTATGAATTGTTAAAAGACAAGCAATATATAGAATTATACGGTGCACCCACAGTTGTTAACTTGCAATTTAGCTCTACCAATTTATCAAATAGAATTATGGTAGTTTTTTAATAATCTCTAAAAATTCTTCCATTGTAAATGCATTACATGTCGTAGTCCTTACATTGCCTTGTGCGCAAATTCCCATAATGGCTGCCATACCGGCTTCTTCACTGGGAGCTTCAGCGATGGCTATAAGATCATATTCTCCTGTAGTTGCATATAATTGCATTTTTCCACCCATCTTTTCCACCATTTTAGTTGCCTGTTCAAATCGCTGAGGAGCGTCTTTTATATTTTTTACTCCCTGGTCTGTAAATTTCATTAAAATAATCCTTCTTACCATTGATTTTTCCCTCCTTTACACATATTATTTGCAGATGCACCGTTTACTATATTGTAACATTTATTATTATAAGATTATGTAATTCGTATTTTGGACTTTTTTAGCTAAATATGAGGCTGCTAACTGATAAATATCCTATAATTTAAATACGGATTAATTTAAATTCCAAGATAACTATTACTTTAATAGTCGTTCCTAGTCTGAAATTTATATTTAATTTATAATATGCTTGTAAAAATGAAAGGAGAAAAAAATGGAGAAAATAGATTTAAATACTCTGTTTGATATTTTAGAAGAAATGGCAAAAAAAGAAACCGATGGACATATTACAATTATGAAGTTTACAACTGGTTGGAAGGCGGCATTTTCAACTCCTGACCTAGATTCTGGCAGTGGAAGGGAACAGATAAGTAAACTTAAAAAATATAACACTTTGGAAGAAGCAATTAAAGATTTATTGATTGACAGAATTAATTTAAATAATATATCCAATTGAACAATACCATAAAAGACAGCAGTACTTATTTTTATGTTTGTCAAAGGTGATTCGAACCAAAATTATAATTTAAAAATAAGAAAAAAATATTGCTTACACATTCAGATAATTCTCATAAAAACTTTCTTTTCTTATAGTGAAGACTGGAAGAATCAATAAAACAGCTTTAATAAAATTTACTCACTATAATAATAGTAATTTGCCTCAGCAATCGCATAAGCACCTTTTGCTTTAGACATCTTTTGGAGTGTATCATTTATAACTATAAATACCCAAATAACTCCGTAATCCTTTTGGTTTTGAGCAGATATATACATAAAATTATCTATTGGAAATTTTTTATATTCAGCAACTAAAGCTGCTTTTATTGTTCTTACATCTTCTAACTTATAAACCATAATATCGTTTGGATTACCTTTCAGTACAAGATTTGAAATCTGCTCTGTTCCACCTTGATAGTTTGTATAAGTAACAGATACTTCAGGATTTACAACATCATTTCCAGTATCTCCAAAAACAATGTATTTTACATCTACGGTTAACGGTTTGGCAGCAGTTGTAATAGTTTCTGAATATGTTGTCTTGCTGCCTGTACTTGAACTTTCATTACAAGCAAAAGAAAAACTTAATATCAGTGTAAAGAAAACTAAAGCTACCAATAAATAAAGTCTTTTCATTTCTTAAACCTTTCCTTAAGGTTTTAATAATTGCTAACTATAGTATGTAGAACTATAAATATCAAGTACTTATACTCTTTTGTTATGAAAAGAGAAATACTTGTAAAGTTTGGAAATAAAGTGCGTGCTGAAAGATTAAAACAGCACCTTTCTCAAGAAGCATTTGCAGATAAAGTTGGAGTGCATAGAACTTATATTGGAATGATTGAGAGAGCTGAAAAAAATGTGACTCTAATTACTATTGAAAAAATTGCTAAAACACTTGGAATTTCTATAAATGAACTATTGAAGCTAGATTAAATAGCTTTTTTTATTATTAATTATACTCTTTATATAATCTTAAAAGACTACAGTTTTTACCCTGACAATTTATCTTATAATTGCAACTAATATAAGCAACCGGACAAAGTTTACTTGTGTCAATTAAACATATTTTATCAAATTCAACAGCCTTGCCTTTAATAATTCCATATGGACAGATAGAACAATTATTTACCAGACACATTCTTTGAATAAAATCAAAGGTGACATCAAACTGTTCAGGATATCCAGATTGTATATTATAGGTTGTATAAATTTCTCTTAATAGTTTTCCGAAAATCATATTGTCTTCTTCAAAATGTGTTTCTTTAAAAATACATTTCCTGAATTTGGGATTATTATTCCAGACATCTCCGGGTAATTCGAATTGAGTCAATAAGTCTTTGTTTTTTAACGTCTCTATCTGATTAAATCCCTCGTTTTTTAATGAAGCAAAGAAGTATTTACTAAATTCCGGTGACTTAAAATAATCTCTTAATGCACACCACGCTCGTTTCTGTACATATATATTATATTTTTTGAAATAGTCATAATAATTCAAGTAAAATTTTTCTCTTTTTAATATTTCTTTTAAGTTTTTCAACCTTTTACCTGTAATAGAAAGAAAATTTGAAAAATTAATATTGCTGTATTTTGGGTTTCCTATTTCATCATAGCTTAATAAATAAAGAAAAAATAAAAGCTTTATTATTAGCTCATTATCATCTATGAATTTTTCCAAAATGCTTTTTATAAATTTGGTAAAATTAAAATCATATTCTTGTAGAATAATAAATGTAGACAATATTGCTTTATAATCGGCAGGATAATACCGAGATATAAAAAAAGGATAATCTCTTACATCAAATCCATAATCATGAAGAACTTCATTATTATCTGCTA
>JAMDEN010000101.1 GCA_023487035.1 Actinomycetota bacterium | reverse complement strand
ATCCCCTGTGCTTACTATAAGTGCATTGTTTCCATAGTTTTTTAATATTTGGCCGGCCTCTTTAATTTTGCCAGGTCCAAAAACAACCTTTACTGGAGTGATGTATTCAAAACTAGATATCATTTTTAGTTCTCCTTTTCTTTTATAAATATAAAATATATTTCATATTATGTAATTTATTTATATTTTATTTATAATATTTTTTTGTCAATCAATATTAATAACTATTTTGTAACTAAAAGTGCACTTCAACAATTTCTGTAAGTTTAAAAGTAAATTAACATATAGAAATAATGACAAAAAAATAAATTCTACTTTTACTTTTTTATTATCTTGCTAATTTATATTTTTTCCATATTTTATTAGCAAATTTTTATTAACAAAAGATTTTGGAGTGCCTCCCATTAACACTCCCAGTACCGTTTCTGCAGCCATTCTTCGCTGATCCAGTATAGCTTCTTCTGAATAATAAGCAACGTGTGGCGTTAAAATAACATTTTCTAATTTTAACAGTTTATTATCCTTACTTATTGGCTCGTTTAAATAAACATCAAGTCCTGCTCCTGCAATCCATTTTTCTTCTATTGCTTTTATTAATAAAGGTTCATTAATTAAGCCGCCTCTTCCAGTATTTATCAGATACGCATCAGGTTTCATCATTTTTAATTCCTTTTCTCCTATTATTCCCCTAGTAGAATCATTCAATGGTACATGCAATGATACAAAATCAGAATTTTTCAACAAATAGTATAGGCTATCAACCTTAACAACCCCGCAGCTAATCATATAATCTTCATCTATATTTGGGTCAAATGATATGACTTTTAGTCCTAATCCAATACATTTTTTTGAAACATTTTGAGCAATATTGCCAAATCCTATCAGTCCCAGTGTCTGTCCATCAATTCTTTTAATAGGAACTCCGACACTAAAACCCCATAATCCATTTCTTATTCCGAAATTATATAAAAATAATTTTCTGTTTAATGCTAAAATTAAAGCTATCGTATGGTTTGTTACTTCTAAAATTGCATAATCCGGAAGATTTGCTACCCAAATTCCTGCTTTGGATGCAGCTTCAATATCAATATTGTCAACACCTATGCCGCACCTTACAATTATTCTACATTTTCTCATTTCACTAATGACAGTTGAGTTAATTTTAGCCCAAGTACATATTAATGCATCAGCATCTCTGGCTTCTTGGATAATAATACTTTCATCAAATGTATTTAAATATCTAAAATCGACATTGATTTTGCTTAAAATTTTTTCCTCTATATCAGTAGGTTTATTTTCGTATTCAGTTAAAACTACTTTATAAAAATTTTTATCCATAAGAATATTCTCGTATAATAAGATAATCATTATTTATTAATAATACTCTTTATTGTAAAATCAATTTATATAAATAAATAAGCTAAGCAGAAAGACAAATATACCCTCCTTTGGGCTGTCTTAAATTGACAGACCAATTTAGAAAGACTTTTGCTTTCTTGCTACTGACTATAAAAAACAATTATCAGAATGATTTGGACTTAAATTGCTTAAGTACCAATTATAACGAGGCTTTGTAATAAGTCAGTAAATAAGCAGGAACTGCTTGGCAATTAATAAATTATAACAGAAAGGATTAAAACCATGAGCCAGAAAGTATATCCTGGATTAGATCTTGCTAAAGGAACTTCCAGGGTAGTAGCAATTGATGAAGACGGTAATGAAATTTTTAGTCCCTTTAACATCACAAATTCCAAGGAAGGAATCGAAAAACTACTCTCAAAACTATTTAGCTGCAGAAAAGACCAAATTGTAGTCGGTATGGAGATATCCTCCAATTACTGGGAAAATATGTATTCATACCTAAAACAAAAGGACATATCCTGTATTCTGCTAAACCCATATCAGGTAAAGAAGTATCGCCAGGCACTGGGATCTAAGATTAAAACCGATTCCCTTGATGCTGCCGCTATTGCTAATCTTGTAAGAGGTGGAAAGTTTGATGATCTTTATATATCAGATGAGTCAATTCTTGAGCTTAGAGAACTTGTAAGAATAAAGCATTCTTTTGAGAGAAGGGTAAAAGATTTAAAGAAAAGTGTTCTTGCACTTCTTTATCTTGTATTTCCTGAATATACAAAGATAATCTCTTATCCCTTCTCAAAGGTATCTATGGAAATTATATCAAAATACCCGACTTCCTGCCATATGGCAAAAGATGCTACTGTTGGAAAGCTGGTTAAGATATTTAGAAGATACCAGGGATGCAACTACTCAGCTGATAAAGCAAAAGAGTTAATAGCTGCTGCCAGGGATAGTTTTTATTCCGGTAAAGCTCATAAGTCAAGAGGAATATCAATATCTATGCAGATTGAAGAGATAGCTTCACTGTCAGCCAAAGTAAAAGATATAGAGCTTGAGATTAAATCAATCTTAAATCCTGATGATCCCAAAGATGGCAACAGGCTAAACTTTGACATCCTAAATTCAATTAAAGGTGCGGGTATTGGTACAATTGCTGCCTTTATTGCTGCTGTGGGAGATGTAGGTCGCTTTCCAAATTCAGACAAACTTGTCTCTTTTATTGGGTTTTACCCAAAAATATTTGAATCAGGAAAGTACAAAAAGAAAAACCCCTCAATTGTAAAAGCAGGTCCTAAAGACTTAAGATATATGCTATATCTTTCAAGTGTTGCTGCTGTAAAACACAATAGTCATCTTGGAAAATATTACCATGATATGGTATCAGCCGGAATGCCTGCTAAAAAAGCTTTGATTAAAATAGCTGTAAAAATAATAAGAATGATGTATTCAATGTTAAAATACAAATCATACTACGATCCTTCAAGAGTATTTATACAGCAAGCTCCTTATGCTGTTGCTGCTTAACTTATTTAGTTTTCAAAGAGCGAATGTTTAGAAATATTTTTAATTTTAATTGTTCTTTGACAATTTAATATTTTTAGCTTTTCTTTTTATAGAATGTCTTCCATAATTAATTAAGAATTAATCTTTCCTATAAAAACCATTAAATTGTTTCTTCAACAATTTCTTTAAATTCCTTTTCATTGAGAATATTCTTCTTAACTGATGCTTTATTTTTAACTTTATCCAAAATTTCATTTATTATTTTATCATCATCAATTTTTATATTTATCTTTTCCAGTGCATTAAGTATCGATGCTTTCCCGCTATGTTTCCCTAGCACTATCTTTGGTGCCTCCTGCCCTACAAAATTCCAGTGGAAAGGTGTAATTTCGAGTTCATCGTTTTCAGGCAATACCCTATTCAGCCAATTTGTAACAATTCCGGATTCGATAGCATAAATACCATCTCCTACAATCGGTCTAGTTGAAGGAAACTGAATTTTTAATAATTCCTGCATTAACTTTGCTGTTGGATATAGTTTACTGAAGTTAATATTCACATCAACACCATACATGGTTTTTAACATCATAGCTACTTCCTCATAACCTGCCATACCAGCTCTTTCACCTATGCCGCAAATTGATGTATGTATAACTTCCACGCCTGCAGCCGCAGCCATAACAGAATTTGCAGCAGCACAGTTAAAGTCATTATGAAAATGTGCTTCAAGAGGTTTGGAGATTTTTTTCTTTATTTCTTTTATCATGTATCCTACAGCATGTGGAGACAATACACCCATAGTATCAACTATCCCTAAAGCATCCATATGTCCTTCTGTAGAAACTCTGTGAATCATTTCCAAAAACCAGTCAAATTCCGCTCTTGTCATATCTACCGGAAAAAAAACGGTATATAAACCAAGCTCTTTAGCATAATTTGTAGATTCAATGCACATTTCCATTGCTTTTTCAACAGTCCAACCGTAAGCTTTTTCTATAATATGCCTGCTTGACGGTATCTCTATTACAATGCCGTCGACTCCGCAATCAGCAGCCATTTTTACATCATCAATCACACATCTTGAAAAAGTGAAAATTTTAGGACCAAGATTTCTCTTTACTATTTCCCTAATTGCATCTTCATCTTCCTTGGAAACTACAGGCATTCCGGCTTCAATCCTATCTATTCCAACTTCTGCAAGCTGTTCAGCAATTTTTACTTTTTCATCTTTCCTGAAAACTAGACCTTCCTGCTGTTCTCCGTCTCTCAATGTAACATCGTGAAACTGAACTTTTTTAGGGAAATTAAATTCCTCTGTAACTTTTTCAAAATAGTTCCAAGAGCTTACGAACCAATTATTCGTGTGATAAGATAATGATTCTTTCATTTTTAAACTCCTTTTTTTAACAACTTACTACATTTCTTTAAATTAATACAAGCAAGTATTTTATATTAAAAACCTTCTTAATATAATCAAGTAAAAGAACTTGGTTTATATTAAAGCTTATATTTATTATTTATACCAGTCGAAAGGTTTTTCATCTAGATAGGTGATTACATTCTTAGTTTCCATGTACTCTTCTATTCCCTCTTTACCAAGTTCACGCCCTATACCACTTTGCTTATAACCTCCATATGGAGCTTGGGAATAAACAAAGTTGTGTATATTAATCCATACCGTACCTGCTTTTAATTTTCTTGCTACTACATGACCCCTTCTTAAATTTTCTGTAAAAATACTCGCTGCTAAACCAAATTGAGTATCATTGGCAGCTTCAATAAGTTCTTCTTCATTCTTAAAAATTGAAATTACTAAAACAGGTCCGAAAATCTCTTCACGATATATAGTCATATTTGGCATAACATTGTCAAATATTGTTGGCATAATAAAGAATCCGTCTTTAAGTTCTTCATCTACAGGAATTTTGCCTCCACAAACCAGCTTAGCACCTTCTTTAATCCCTTGTTCTATATATTTAAGTACTTCTTTCTGATGAGATTGTGTAATCATTGGACCCATCTGTGTTGATTCTTCAATAGGTAGTCCGATACGTATTGATTCAACTGCTGGAACAAATTTCTCCATAAATCGGTCATGGATAGATTTATCAATCAATACCCGGGTAGCAGCACAGCAGCATTCACCTTGATTAAGAAATGCACCAAATAGAATACCTTTAATAGTTGTATCTATGTCTGCATCTTTAAAAACTATAGCAGGAGCTTTTCCTCCTAATTCAAGAGATACAGAACTAGCACAGCAGGAAGCTTTTTCCATTACCCTAGAACCAATTTTTTTTGATCCTGTAAAACTGAATTTATCAATTAAAAGACTATTTATAATAGCTTCTCCTGTAACTGAACCAGACCCAGGCACAATATTTACAACCCCTTTGGGAAGACCTGCCTCCAGGAATACTTCTCCAAGCATAATAGTTGTCAAGGGAGTAAATGAAGCTGGTTTTATAACCATGGTATTTCCAGCTGCTATTGCAGGAGCTATTTTTCTAACTGCTAATGCTACTGGGAAATTCCATGGTGTTATTGCACCAACTACACCAATTGGTTCTTTTAAAGTATAATCTAATGCTGCAGGACCTACCGGGATACATTCCCCATTAACACTGACAATTAAATTACCATAATATTCAAAACAGTCTGCAGTCATAGGAATATCCAAATTCCTGCTTTCTATTATAGGTTTCCCTACATTCAATGTTTCAACTAATGCAAATTCTTCTAACCTTCTCATTATAATATCAGCACATTTTTTAAGGATACGACCTCTCTCCATTGCGCTCATTTTTGGCCAAGGTCCTTTATCAAATGCTTCTCTTGCTGATATTATTGCCATATCAACATCTTCTTTAGTAGCAAATGCAACATTTGCTACTATTTCCCCATTTGCTGGATTAATTACTGGAGTAGTATTTTTATCTGAAGCATCAACCCATTTATTATCGATAAATAGTTTATAGTCTTTCATTGCTGATCACCCCTCATTTTTTATTTGTTAAATGATTATTATATCGTATGAGCTACTTTTTATTTTTATTTTTGAACTTTCTAATCAATGTTGTATATTTCAATATTTCTATATTTTCTGCTAAAAAATTATTTTGCAGCCAGTTTTAAAATATTCAGCACATCATTTTTTTCTAGTTTAACAAAATTTCCAATTGGGCCTCTTCTAGTTGCCTTATCTGCCATTAATTCAAGTTGTTTTTTATCATCTGGAATATTTACATCTTTTAATGTAGTAGGCAGCCCTATCTCTTTAAAAAATCCTTTAAGTCTTTTAATACCTTCAACTGCTGTTTTTTCAATATCATCAAAATAAACTTCAATTCCAAAAACTCTTACGGCAAACTGTGCAAACCTGTTAACATCATGTTTATAGACATATTCCATCCATGCAGGAAAAACAATTGAAAGTCCTGCTCCATGTGCAATATCATAAATTGCACTTAGTTCATGTTCTATCATGTGTGAAGCCCAATCATCTATTCTTCCCATGCCGAATATGCCATTTTGAATCAGCAAACCATTCCACATAATTTCTGAACGTGGGCCATAATCTAAAGGATTTTCAAGAACTAAGTAAGAATTTTTAATTAATGACCTGAAAGATCCTTCAAGAAGTCTGTCTGAAAAATCTACATCTTTTGCATTAGTAAAATATCTCTCAAGTCCATGTGCAAAGATATCTGCAATACCATTAAGGGTTTGCTCTTTTGGAAGAGTAAAAGTTAATTCTGGGTTTAGAATTGCAAACACCGGCCTTACATTTTCATCATCATAAGCTCTTTTTAACAGGCCTTCTTCTTTAGTTATTACTACAGAAATACTTGCCTCACTTCCTGCTGCAGGTATTGTAAGCACAACACCAACAGGAATAACTTCTGCATCTCCGGAAAGTGCCTTGCCTTCAAAGAAATCCCATACGTCTCCGTCATATTTAACACCTATAGCAATTGCTTTTGCAGAATCTATAACACTTCCTCCGCCAACTGCTAAAACAAAATTAATTTTATTTTCCCTACATATTTTTATACCTTCATAAACCAGATCGAGTCTTGGATTAGGTTTAACACCACCAAGCTCAAATATTTCAATATTTTCATCTTTTAGAGACTTAATTACTTTGTCGTACAACCCAAATTTTTTAATACTTTGACCACCATAATGAAGTAAAACTTTATTTGTATATTTTTTTGTTTCTTTTCCTACTTCTTCTTCTGAGCCTTTCCCAAAAATTATTCTTGTTGGGCTTTGAAAAACAAAATTTTCCATTTTCTCTAACTCTCCTATCTATCGTGTTAATAATTAAATATAAGCTAAAATATTATAAAATAAATTTAAATTAAATTTTTCTTATCAAAAATTTCTTTTTTTGAAAATTTATATTATAATGATAGCTTACCAACTTAATGTTCATTATATATAGTTTGTGCTTAATATATTAATATTTTTATATATCTTAAGGTTCTTCTTACATAATTTAATTTAACTTCATAGTTTTTATTAAATTGTTTTGCTTATCAGAATAATTAATTAATCTCATTCTTAATTAATCTATACCTTCTCTCTCCCTGCAAAAAGAACAGCGGCAATAATAACTATACCTCTTACCATTGTTTGGACATAAGTATCAAATCCAATAAGAATTAAACCATTACCCAAGGTTCCGATTACCAAAGCTCCTAAAAGAGTGCCTATTACATTACCTTTCCCTCCAAATAGACTTGCCCCGCCAAGTATTATTGCAGCAATTGCATTCAATTCGTATCCTTCTCCAATATTTGGTCTAGCAGCATGCATTCTTGAAGATAAAATAATTCCTGCTAAAGCTGAAAATATGCCACATATAACAAATGACCATATAACAACTTTATCAGTTTTAATACCAGTAAAATTTGCAGCTCTTAGATTTCCTCCTACAGCATAAATATATCTACCAAGAGTACTATACCTTAATAATACATGAATAAATACAAATGCAATGATAGTCCACATAATAGAAGTTGGTAAAAAACCTATTTTGCCATCTCCAAACCACGACCAATATTTTTGATTATAAACTTGTACTGCTAAAGTAGAAGTAATAATCATAGCAAATCCTCTAACAGCTCCCATCATGCCAAGTGTAGTAAGAAAAGATGGAATTCCACCTTTAGTACTTAAAAAACCATTTAAAAATCCTATAAAGGCACCAGTTGCTAGTCCTACTATTACACCTAATATAACTTGGTCAGTTGCTTGTATAGTTAAAGCTGTAGTCATAGATGCCATTGCTAAGGTTGCCCCAACAGAAAGATCAATATTACCTGAAATAATTACTGGTGTCATACCAAATGCCATTATCGAAAGAATAGAAAGTTGTCTTCCTATATTAAGAATATTCTCAAATCTAAAAAAATTTGGTGATATAAAACCAAATACAGCAATAACTACTACTAAAGCAACAAAAACAATGTTTGACCTAAATATTATCTTAATACGATCTTTTTTTCTCAAATCCTGATTTATAATTGTATCTTCAATTATTTTCTCTTTAGCCATTATTTGTTTTTAACCTCCTTAAAATATCCAAATAAAAAAGTTATTATTATATTCCTTGAATAGCACTATGCAAAATTTCTTCTTTGACTGCTGGAAAATTTATAAATTCTTTAAATACAGTCCCTTTATATAACACAATAATTCTATCTGCAATCTCTATAATTTCATCCAAATCTGAAGAAAATACAATAACACTGCAGTCACTTTTAGCCAAATCACATATAATCTTTCTTACTTCTGATTTAGATTTAACATCTAACCCAACCGTAGGTTCATCTAAAATTAAAATTGTTGGCCTCTCCATTAGCCATTTTCCAATAACAACTTTTTGCTGATTCCCTCCGCTTAAATATCTTACTTCCTGTTTAATACTAGGAGTTTTTATAGACATATTTTTTACTTGTTCCTGGGCTTTATTTTTAGATTTAATATCACTTACAAAAGATCCTCTTGAAATTTTTTTAATTATTGGGAGAATTAAGTTGTGTTCAATTGAATGACTCAAAAATAAACCTTCGTTTTTTCTATCTTCTGGAATTAAAAATAATCCCTCTTTAATTGCATCAAAAGGATTTTTAAAATCGACTTTTCTGCCATTGACAAATATATCTCCTGTATCTGGTTTATTTAAACCAAATAATATAGTGGCAATTTCAGTTTTACCACTACCCATAAGACCAGTAACTGCTAATATCTCACCTTTTTTAACTTTAAAGCTTACTCCCATTAATCTTGATTTAAAAGATAATTTATTTACTTCCAAAACATACTTTTCATCCTTTGAATCTAAAGTAGTTACTGCTTTGTGGTGCAAACATTCTATTTTTTTCCCTGTCATTAACTCAATTAGATTTTTTTCGTTAATTTCAGCAATATTTTTACTTGTTACATTTTTTCCGTCCCTTAAAACGGTTACATAATCACAAATTTCAAAAATTTCTTTCAATCTATGAGATATAAAAATAATAGACATCCCTTTTGTTTTTAACATTTTAATTATATTGTAGAGTATTAATTCCTCTTCCCTTGTTAAAGATGCAGTTGGCTCGTCCATTATTATTATTTTCGATTTTTGTGCTAATACTTTTAAAATTTCTACAATTTGAGAAGTCCCTCTATTTAAATTTTCAACCTTAATATCAGGATTAATGTTTATTTTATAATTCTTCATTAATTCTAGTGATTTTTTAGTTATACTATTTTCGTTTACAAAAAAAGGCAATTTACTTCTAGGTTCTATTCTAAGAAAAATATTTTGACTAACAGTTAATTGGGGAATTAAACTAAGTTCTTGAAAAATCATACTAATACCCATATTGTATGCATCTATAGCTGACTTAAATTCAACTTTTTTCCCATCAATAATAATATCACCACTATCCTTTATGTATACACCCATCAATATTTTCATTAAAGTTGATTTGCCTGCTCCATTTTCTCCTACAATAGCATGGACTTCTCCTTTTTTTAATCTAAAACTAACATCTTCAAGTGCTTTTACCCCAATAAAATTTTTATTAATATTTAACATCTCTAAAATATAATTATCTTCTGCATCGTTATTTATTTTAAGCTCTTGCATAAAATTCACCTTATTTTGTTATAAATAAAAAATTTTGTATAAAAATAAATCAAATAAACCCTATTTTTAATAACTTGAAAAATAAAATTATCATTTGAACTTAATTTTGTCACTTTTCTATTTATTAAATCGAGTAGGAGGCTACTCATTATTTGAGCAGCCGACCTCTCACACCACCGTACAAGCCGTTCGGCATACGGCGGTTCAATAGAATTAATGCGCTAATGAGTATCTTTCAGCTATTGATTGAAACCCTAAATTCTTCAGGTATTCATTGGTAAATGTTGTCGAAAGAATCGGGCTATTGGCTATACACCAGTAGCCTTTTCTTGTGTTTGCAAATTCCCAAGCTTTGGAGTTTTCAATACCAAGTCTGACAAGATTGTCATGTCTGGTTTTGATTTTCTTCCATTGCTTCCAGAAGCACATTCTTATCCTTCTTCTTAACCACTCATCCAATGATTCTGCAAGTCCTTTCATATCTGCAATACCAAAGTAGTTTACCCATCCTGTTATTAACTGCTTTAACTTCAGCATCCTGTAAACCATACTCATGGCATTGCTTCTTCCTGTTATCTTCTTTAGCTTCTGTTTAAATTTTACAACAGTTTTATGATGTACTCGTATCCCTACTCCACCTTTCCTATGGTAGAAAGAGAACCCTAAGAACCTGGGCTTCCATGGTCTATCAACACTGCTTTTGTCTTTATTGACTTTAAGTTTTAGTTTATCCTCAATAAATTTTGTGATACTGCCCGTAACCCTATCTGCTGCTTTTCTGCTTTTGACATAAATGTTTATATCATCAGCATAGCGGCAGAACTTAAGGCCCCTGTCTTCAAGTTCTCTGTCAAGCTCATTTAGCATAATGTTAGCAAGCAGGGGTGATAAATTTCCCCCTTGCGGCGTTCCTTCTTGTGTTTCTATTACAACACCATTTATCATGACTCCTGAATTAAGATATTTTCTAATAAGGGATATTATCCTACCGTCTTTTATAGTTTTTGATATAAGCCTTATCAGTTTGTCATGATTTACGCTGTCGAAATAGTTTGCAATGTCAATGTCAACAACCCATGTATAGCCTTCTTCAATATAATCTTTGCATTTGGCTATTGCCTGCTTTGCATTCCTGCCCGGTCTATACCCGTAGCTTGAAACACAGAACTGCTTTTCAAATATAGGGGTAAGTACTTGGGCTATTGCCTGCTGTATTAGCCTGTCAAGCACTGTAGGTATTCCAAGTAGCCTTACTTTCCCATCAGGTTTAGGTATTTCAACCCTTCTGACAGAACTGGGACGGTATGTCCCGTCAAGTATAGACTGTTTGATTTTATCTCCATTTTGTTTTAAAAATGACAGAAGCTCTTCTGTGCTCATTTTATCAACTCCATGGCTTCCTTTGTTTTGCATAACTCTTTTGTATGCAAGATTTAAGTTATGCCTGTCAAGGATTTTCTCAAGCAATCCATCTGTATACTCACTTACATCGTTTTCTTTGCTTTGGCACATGGAAGAAATACTATGCGCTCCTGTGCTACTTTCAAGTTCCGCTTTATCCTTGCACAGGCAGCCTCCGCTTTTGTGGAGTTGTCTGCTTTTGTTATATTTCTTCGTATACTTCAAACTTTGAAAACCTCCTATTGTTCAGTCCTTCCCATTTACATGGTAATATGACTTCTGCTGACTTCTGGCAGTTAAAGCCCGTACATCACTGTATGGGTTTCCTGCTTATCCGCAAGAGTATCTGCCAGACCTCCCCGGTTAAGAGCAGCAACTTTCATCCCATGTCACCGCTGCATTTACACTGTGGAATTCGGGTAGTGTTGGACTTTGTTTTGATAAGCAAACTTGTCCGTTCCACATATGCCTTATATGCAGTTTCTGTTCGTCGGTGCGGGATTTTGCCTCTAAGCTTCCTTCAGATTCCCCCTCACGGTGGACACCCTTGCTGTTGGCTAATGATTCCCACTACCAAGCTCATAGCGGACTTTCACCGCCGAGTTACTGCCCATGTCGGGCAAACTTATTTCCGGTAGCAGAATTTTATTCTGCTACCGGTTTTTCTTAATATTTTTTTATAATATTTGCTTTATAAATTCTATGATTCTCTTATTCATTTATAAATCCTCAATAATTAATTTTTTATTCATAGTATTTCTTTAAATTTTCAGGTGGTTCTTTTTGAAATAAAAATTTGTAAGCTTCTAATAAATTATCTCGGGTGACCGCATAACCAGGAATAGCAATAAAAGGCGGAACTTCTTCTCCTATAAGAGCTTTTACTGCACTAAGAGATTCGGCAACTCCTTGGACAAATGGATCCTGAGAACCTAATCCTTTTAAATAACCCCCAGAAGCTATTTCAAGTGCTGCAGAATCTGTTAAGTCACTAGTTGTGATACAAAATGTTTTAGGATCTATCCCTGCCTCTCTACAAGCATCCCATGCACCGGATGCTGGAGTATCCCAAACAACAAACATACCATTTAAATCAGAGTGTTTAGTTAATAATCCCTGTGTCGTAGCATAAGTAGATCCAACAAGATCAGCGATATCAAAATCTGCCTTTATTGAAGTATCAATCCAAGGATAGTATTTAGCACACCTATTTTCAAATCCAAGGGCTCTTTCTTCTGTTACTTGATGCAAGAAATTGAGTCTTAAAACAGCTACTTTTGCTTTAGTTATTCCTACTTTTACAAAATAATCAGCCATAATATCTGCTGCCGCAGTACCATTTCCACGGCTACTTGCCGACACTGCAGTAACATAGTCCCCATTTTTATAAGATAAACCTTTTGGTACCATATCTATAACAACAAATTTAATTCCAGCATTAACTGCTTCCTTATAAATTGGCCCTTCTATAGTTTGGTCAACTGGAATACTTAAAAGTACATCTGGTTTAAGTTGTATTACATTTTGGATAGCATCTTGTTGCACTGTCGCTTTCCATTCTCCGCCAGTAACTGAAAGAACTTTAATTCCAAAAGCTTCCAATATCATTTTTAAACCAGCTACTTGTAGTTGAGCCCAGTCAAAGTCCATGCTATTCATAACTATTGCGGCAGTTTTTCCTTTAACTTTATTAACTATATCTGCCTCTGCTTCAATTTTTCCAGCTCTTGCCATATCAATATAATCTTGGAAAGTTTTTGAACCTAGAGTTATTTTAGCAGGAGGTGTGCTTTTATCCCCCTCAGGACCAACATCATCATCTCTTATAGCCACTGTTCCATTTAATATTATATCATCAGCTTTAGGTATCAAAACAGTTGTTTCAGCTGCTGCAGTTGTTTCAGCTGCAGTTGTTTCAGCTGCAGTTGTTTCTGCAGCTGCAGTTGTAGCTGTAGGTGACTTACAACCTGCAATAGCCATTGTAAGAGCTACTACTACACATAGAGCAACTACATAAACTAATTTTAATTTTTTACTCATTTTACTTCCTTTACTTGTTTTGTTTATTTTTAATTGTTTTTTTTAATCGAATAATTTAAAATTCTCTTTGGTGTTTGTATTAAGGCAACTTAATACAAACCCCTCCCTTATTTTACTTTAATGTTTCAACCCACCTCCTTTTAACTTATTTATTAATAAATTTTTACACCCCCTTTCAATTCTAACCAAAAATTTTATTTTTTTTATTTTCTCTTGCCCTATTTATCAGCATTTTCTATCTTTGTTCTTATCTCTTATAGTTTTTTAAATAATTTAAAAATTTTTATTACAAACCTTTATTAAAGAGTTTTAAAAGTTAAATTTTCACCCGTTAAACCCAAGTGATATCCTGCATCTTTAGCCTGTTTATATTCAGAATGAGCTAAAAACCATGTATTTTTTGCAATTATTAACTTATCCTGGCTATTCTGATCCTTATTAAACTCAAATTTTGTATTTGTGCCTTTCAGTAGCATTACTACTACATTTATTCCTTCTTTCTGGTACACATTAATACCTACAAAATGCATGCAACCACCTTTTAATTCTATAACTCTGCCTTTAGGAGCATAAAATGCTTTAATTTTAGAAGAATCATATGTACCTTTTGGCCATACTATATCCTGCTCGAGTCCAAGAAGCATTACCATATCTGTTCCTGAAATATATGTTTCGCTTCCCTGATGATACTCAAGAGCATTAAGCTTATTGTTTATTGCAAGACATCTTCCTGCTTGAACATCCATACCTGCATAAATTCCATTTATAATCGGCTTTAATTCATCACCATATTCATTTAACAGTTCAGGAACATCAGCTATATAAACTACTTCTTCTTTAACCTGATTATCTTTTTCAAGATATTTCATTAATTTATCAATTTTAAATCTCTTATGAATTGTCCCGTATTGCCTGAAGCTTTTATCATCTGCTGAAACAATATTTCTGCCAGGATTTAATTCATTTAGTTTTTTTAAAATATCATTCATTTAAAACTCCTTGCCCGGGAATTTAATGACTTTTATTAATAACCGCTAACATCCTGAGCTAAACCATATAATACTAATTCAGTAACACATCCGCCTCTTGTTAAAGCACAGGTTTGATATACCATATCTGCAAAATGTTCAGGTCTTACAGCTAGCTGTTCGTCCCATTCAAAACGTTGTACTCCCTGTGCAGCTTGCTGAAAACCGGTATTTGAACCTCCAGGTACTAAAAGAGAAACACAAATTCCGTGTGGTCTTAATTCAGTATAAAGACACCTTGTAAATGCATTTACTGCTGCCTTTGCAGCTGAATAAACAGACCAGCCTGGCCATGATCTTCTATCGCATGCACTTGAAACATTTATTATTTTCCCGAATCCTTGTTTCTTAAATTGAGGAGTAAAAGTTCTGCAGCTCATAATTGTGCTGTTAAGATTCAAATCTATTATTTTTTTATTAACTTCATCATCCATTTCTTCAATAGGAGCAACGCGAACTGCTCCTCCAGCATAATTAATCAGAAAATCAACTTTACCAAAGTTATCAAGACATTCTTTTAATGCTCTTTGAAATGTTTCAAGCTTGGTTACATCACCCTTATAATAAATTACTTTTGAGCCATAATTTATGCAATTTTTAGCAGTTTGCTCAAGACCTTCTTCGTTAATGTCTGTCAATATCAAATTACATTGATCCTTTTGTGCAAATAATTCAGCAGTAGCTTTTGCAAATCCAGATGCTGCTGCAGAAATTACAGCAACTTTTCCTTTTAATGATTCAGCCATATATTTCTCCCCCATCTTTTTAATTTTTATGATTTTTTATTATTTTTTATTAAAATCTTTGTATTTACTTTCTTAAAACCCCTAAACTTTTTAACTAATTTTTAATTATTTTCTTTATTTTTTTTAAATCTTAATTTTTTAATAATTTCTATCTAAATTTAATTTTTTGTATTTTACTTAATTAATATTGTTTAATATTTATATTTAAAGTATTAATAAATCTTCAATTTCCTTAACTACCGATTCCTTGTTTGGTATTACAGCTTTTTCCAAACGGGGTGACATGGGAATTATTGAATTTTTTGAAGCTATCCTTTTTACAGGAAAATCAAGGTAATCAAAGAAATTTTCCATAATAAGTGATGAAATTTCTGCACCAACTCCATCTCTTTTAATTCCTTCTTCAATTATGATAGCTTTATTTGTTTTTTTAAGAGATTTACCGACTGTTTCCAAATCAAATGGAACAATGGTTCTTGGATCAATAACCTCAATTTCAAGATTATGCTTTTCTTTAAGAATCTCAGCAGCTTCCAGCGCAACATTAACCATATATGATATAGCAATAATAGTAAGATCTTTGCCTTCTCTTGCAATTCTTGCAACTCCAAAAGGAATTTTATATTCCTCTTCAGGAACTGGCCCTTTCAAAGAATAAAGTTTCTTATGTTCAAAAAATATTACAGGATCTTCATGATTTATAGCTTCTTTTAATAGACCTTTTGCATCATAAGGAGTAACTGGACATGCAATTTTTATACCTGGAATTGACATAAAAATAGATTCTAATGATTGTGAGTGTTGAGGACCTGTTCCATTTTTTGAACCTCCTGGAAGCCTTATAACAAGATTGAGCTTATATTGATTAGCACTCATCATCCTCACCTTTGCAGCCTGATTAAGAATACCATCAAAAGCAACAGCAACAAAATCTGCAAACATCATTTCAACAATAGGCTTCATCCCAACTAAAGAAGCTCCTATCCCGCAACCTAAGATAGTATTTTCAGAAATAGGAGTATCAATAATTTGATATGGACCAAATTCTTCATAAAGTCCGGTCGATACTGCAAAGCAGCCTCTATAACCCTGACCAACATCTTCACCAACCAGAAAAACTCCTTTATCCTTTTCCATTTCCTCTCGCATAGCTTCTCTTAAAGCTTCGGCATATGTTAAATCTCTTGTCATTTATTTCAAACCCGCCTTTCTATATTTCCATATCTTTTGTAAATTCAGGGAATGGACTTTCCTCAGCAAATTTCGCAGTTTCCTCAATTTGTTTTTCAACTGATGCTTTTACTGCATCTATTTCTTCCACTGGAATACCTTCCTTTAAAAGTTTTTCTTCATATCTTTTTATCGGATCTTTTTTTATCCATTCTTCTACTTCTTCTTTAGGTCTGTAAGGACGGCTATCAAGTGCAGAATGACCAAGCCACCTGTAAGTATATAGTTCAATTAATCCTGGCTTTTTATTTTTTCTGATATATTCTGAAAGTTTTAATGTTTTTTCATAAACTTCTTCAACATCATTTCCATCAGCAGTATCAGTTTTTATACCAAAAAGTTTAGCTTTTTCATAAATATCTATTTTGCAAGTTTTTTTATAATGAGTTCCCATTCCGTAAAGATTATTTAAACAGATAAATAATATAGGTAAATCCCATATGGAAGCAAAATTCATACCTTCATAAAATAACCCCTGATTTGAGGTTCCGTCTCCAAAATAACAGGCAGCTATGCTATCTTCTTTTCTTAAATTAATTGCAAGTCCTACACCAACCGCTATAGGAAATTGCGCACCTAAAATACCCTGACAACCAACAATGTTGTTTTCTTTATCAAAAAAATGCATTGAACCTACTCGACCTTTGCATAAACCCGTTTCCTTTGCTGAAATTTCAGCCAAAAGTTTTTTTGGATCTGTACCCCTTGCAATAGCCTGACCATGGCCTCTGTGGGTTGGCAATATATAATCTTCTTTTTTAAAGGCAAACCCTGTACCCACAGCACATGCTTCTTCACCAACACAAAGATGAACAGAGCCATATATTTTGCCAGTTCTGGCAAAATCAATAATTTTGTATTCAAATTGCCTTATAAATATCATTTTTTCCAGAAATTGCAGTTTTTTACTTTCTTCTATCTTCACAAATCCTCCACTCCAGCAAAAATATTTATAATTTTAATTTTTTGTAATTTATTTAAATTTTCCTCTTATTAATTTTATTTGAAATATATTTCATTTTTTTAAATTTATTTCATATAAAGACAAAAAAAATATTTTAAACTTACCTCAATAATTTTTTGCTCATTCCGCTTTTTCTAAAACTTTTTCAGCTGTTTTCGAATCAGTAATTAAAACATCTGCAATTTTTGTTTTAAGAAAACCGGATATTGCATCAACTTTTTCATCACCAAATGCTATAACAATCTTATTTTTAATTTTTTGTATTTCGTCAACACTAAGATTTATTGTTCTATCTTCAAGGCCTGCTTTTATAAAATTGCCGTTTATATCATAAAAATTTAAGCCTATCTCACCAACTATTTTTTTACTTATTAAAGCATTAAAAAAGTTCAAGTCAAAACCACCGAGGGTATACATCCTTGAATTCTTAGAAATTGTGCCTAAGCTGGTAAAATAATAATCAATTTTTGAAGTATCACCTATTACCTTATTTATTACATTTTCCTGCGTAAGGGATTCTTTTAATTCAGGTGTTTCAAGAATTAGGGGAAGATAAATGGGGTAACAAGTACCTCCAATTCTCTCGGAAAGCATTTGGGCTAAATTAACATTCTGGTACGCTGTTTCCGTAAGACTTACACTGCCGATAGTTGAAAAAACATTAACATTATATTTTTTGTCAACTTTCAGATTTTTTATAACGTAATAAAGGGTTTTACCCCAGGTAAGAGCAAAATTTAAATTATTATCAATTATCCTGTGAATATAATCTGTGCCAATTTTTCCTATCTCCTGAAAAATTACTTCTTCATCGCAAGTATTAATATCTGAATTATAAAAAATTATTGCTTCTTTAAGTTTGAATTTTTTTTCAAACTTTTGCTCTAATTCAATTGGTCTTTTATCAACATTTTTTATCTGAAATTCTATTATTTTTCTTTTTTTTGCTTCTTTTATTAATCTGCAGACTTTGGCTTTGGAAAAATTGAATTTATCAGCAATTTCATACTGACTTATATTATGAATATAAAATAATTCTGCTATTCTTGCTATAACCCTATCATCAATCATTTTTTTAATAATAAAATCTATATTATATTAAAATAAAAAATAAGATTAATTTTCAAGATATTTCATACTATAAAATATATTTCACTAATTATAAGTTCATTATACATAAAATAAAATATATTGCAAGTATTAATTTTTATTTCATTTATTTTTTATTTTTTACTTTTCTTAGCTTTTCGCTTTTTTATTTTTTTACTTTTTCTTATCTCATGTCTTATATTTTATGAGTGGAGAGGCCAAAGCAGTCTTCTGCTGCTTCCATTACTGCTTCAGATAATGTAGGATGAGAGTGAATTGCATCAGCAATATAACCAATTGTAAGTTCACCATTTATTGCAACAGCAATTTCATGAATAAGCTCAGTAGCTTTTGGCCCGATAATTGTTGAACCTAAAATTTCTCCTGTTGAAAAGTCAGTAAATATTTTAACAAAACCTTCAATTTCCTGCATGGCAAATGCTTTGCCGCTGTTTTTAAAAGGAAACATTCCTGTTTTAACTTTATAACCTTTTTCTTCCGCCTGTTTTTTACCAAGACCGACAGTACCAATTTCTGGAAGCGTAAATACTGCCCATGGCACTGCATTATATTTCATTACTCGTTCTTTACCACAGATATTGTCAATAGCAACAAGCCCCTCTGCAGATGCAACATGAGCCAGCTGATAACCTCCAATAACATCACCAATTGCATAAATATTTTTTACATTTGTTCTTAAATATTTATCAACTTTAATAAAACCTTTGTTATCAAGCTCAATTCCAGCTTCATTTAAACCAATGCCATCAGTATTCGGTTTTCTTCCAACAGATACAAGTATTTTATCAACAGTAATTGATTCACCATTACTTAAGATGCATCTATACTGATTATCCGATTTTTTAACTTCTTTAACAGTAACATTTGTATAAATATTAATTCCTTTTTTTGTAAAGGTTTTTTCAATTAAATTTGCAACTTCATCATCTTCATTCAGAAGTATTCTTGGCATTACTTCAACGATGGTAACTTTTGTCCCTAATGTGGAAAAAACACTTGAAAATTCACATCCTACTACTCCGCCTCCAACAACAAGAATAGATTTTGGAAGTTCCTTTAAAGATAAAATCCCTACATTATCAAGAATACCCTCATTATCAAGAATAAACGGTGGCACACTTGAAGCATGGGATCCAGTTGCAATAATTATATTTTTTGCAGTTATTTCAATATCGCTTCCATCATTTCCTTTAACTGCTATTTTATTTTGAGAAATAAGTTTTCCACTGCCTCTTACAATTTCTATATTATTTTTCTTGAAGTTATACTCAAGTCCATTTCTTAAAACATTAACAACAGTTTGTTTTCTTGTCATAACTTTTTTAAAGTCAATATCCATTCCTGTAATATTTATACCAAGTTCAGCAGATTTCTTTATTGATTCAATTACTTCGCTAATATGAGTAAGAGCTTTAGTAGGAATGCAGCCCCAGTTAAGACAAACTCCACCAAGATCTGCCTTTTCAATTATTAATACATTTAATCCGAGCTTTTTAGCTCTAATCGCTGCTACATAACCACCCGGTCCTGCACCTAAAATAGCAATATTAACATTTTTTAATTCCATTTTTTGCTTTCTCCTATTTATTAAAAATAAAATTTAATTTTAATTCTTTAAATAAAAAAATTTTTAATTAAAAAAATTAGTAAAAATTAGTCAAAAAAATAAAACAAAACAAAGTAAAATTAATAAAATAAAGAAAAAAATTAAATATAACAAAGCACATAAAAAAATAATCATGAATTAAATAATTTATAATTTAAGAATAATTCAAAAAATTAAGATAAATAATATAAAAATTTATACTTTTTACTATTTTTCGTTCCTAATTTTTAGTTTTTAATTATTTTAACTATTATTTATCATAATTATTATTTATTATTCTTCGCTTTTTTTTCTTAAAACTTCAATTATTTCTTTTATGACTTTCTTTGGCTCTTTTAGAAGTCTTTTTGGCAAGAAAGGAACAAGATAAGCCATTGCTTCTTTGAAATCTTGCGACATTCTATGAGGTTTTGAAAGTATTCTGTCAATAAAATCTTCTGCAAATACTGTTCTTAAATGTCTTCTGTCTATTTCAACTTTTTTAAGACAATTATCACATTGGATACTTTTCAAATAATCTCCAATATAGGTAACAGTATGCGGTGTTTCAGCATTGCAATTTATACAAAAAAGAATAATTTTTGCTTCGTCATCTTTTATCATTTTTTCATTATTGTATTTAGTTTATAATTTTATAATATCAACATCTCGGGATTTTCTATTAATTCCCTGGCTCTTTGAAGAAATTGTGCTGCAAGTGCTCCATCAATTATCCTGTGATCAACAGCAACACCGATTTCCATACAAGTACTTATTTCAATTTTACCATTTCTGGCAACAGGAGTTTCATACATTTCAGACACCATCATAATCGCACCTTGAGGCGGATTAATAATAGCAGTAAATGATCTTATTCCATACATTCCTAAATTTGTTATAGTAAATGTTGCGTTTGACATTTCCTCAAGGCTAAGTTTTCCATTTCTGGCTTTTTCAACAAGTTCAGATCTTTTCTGAGCAATTTCAAGAATACCTTTTTTATCTGCATTAAATATTACAGGAACTACTAAAGTATTACTTGAAGGTACAGCTACCCCGATTCCTATATTTATATCATCATAAATAATATGATTATCATTTTGAAGAGAAGCATTAACACCTCTATATTCATTTAATGCAATGGCGCAGATTTTAACGAAAAAATCTGTAAACGTAATTTTTAAATCATATTTTTGTTCAATTTTTGGTTTTATTTTTTCTCTTAAATTTATAAGATTGGCAACATCACATACAGAATAAAGAAGAATATGAGGAATATTTTGGGCTGATTGCAACATTCTTTCTGAAATTACTTTTCTTACTCCTTTTAAAGGAGTTGAAGATAAAACTTTAATTGTTGAAGGAATTTCTTCTTCTTTTGCTTCTTCTCTAGCAAATTGCTTTTCTTCAAAGTAAGAAGGTTGAGGTTGAATTTTTAGCGCTTGAGATGATTTGGAAAAGGAAATAACGTCTTTACTGATTATTCTTCCATTTGGACCTGTGCCATTTATCGCTGCCGTTTTAATGTCTATTCCTAAATCAGAGGCAACTTTTCTTGCAAAAGGAGAAATAAATAACCTTTCTGTTCTTTGAGTACCTGCAATTTGAGATTCTTGTGACTTTGCTGATAACCCTTCAGCAATTGCTTTTTCCACATCCTCCTTAACTATTCTGCCTGAAGGACCTGTTCCTTTTAGCTTAGTAATATCAATATTATATTTCTGTGCAATATTTTTAGCTATTGGAGAAATGGATATTTCTTTTGCTTTTGTTTCAATTTCTGAAGGTTGAGTAATTAAACTGTTGGTTTTGCCTGTATCTTCAGGCATTGTTTTTTTCTCTGTTTCAGTTTGCGCATTATCTTCGATATTTTTAACAGGTTGTGCTTTAGAAGCTTCTGCATTTTCAGGAAGAGGTTCGTCTTTTTCTCCAATATAAGCAATTATTTCCATAATTGGCACTTCTTCGCCTTCATGTCTTACTATTTTTCTTAAATAACCTGAAAAAAATGATTCAACTTCAAGTGTTACTTTATCAGTAGTAAGATCGTAAAGTATTTCTCCTTTTTCAACTTTATCTCCTTCTTTTTTTCTCCATTTTTCTATAGTACCTGCCTCCATTGTTTCACCCATCTTGGGCATTATTACTTCATACATTATTTACTCCTCTCAAAAAATAAAACCTGTTTAATAATTTTCTAATAACTTTTAATTATTATTTTTAATTCTTATTAGAAATTAAGTATATGTTATTATTATAAAAATTAAAAGACAAAAAATATGCATTTTATTGCATATATGCAATTATTATTAATATTTTGTGCGTAATTTTATAAAATAATCATAAGTAATTATTAATATATAATATTAAATAATAAAATTTTTCAAGAACAGAAAATAAATATTTTTATAAAATTTATAAAATTGTTGTGCTTTTCTTAAATAATAATGTAATTTTTGATATATTGTAAAAAGTAATTTTATTTATAATCTTTTAAACTCTTAAAATTAATAAATTGATTATTAAATTAGTTATTTTAAATTTTTCTTATTTAAAATAATTTATAATAAAACTAAAGTTATATTTTCTTTGCATTTTAAGATAAAAATTCTTAGGAATTTAAATAAATACTAATAATATTTAAACTATTTAAACAAAATTAAATAATTAAAATTTAAATAGTTAAAAAATTTAAATGATAGTAAATTTTAAATAATGGAAATTATATATAAGATTATGAAAATTCTTTCTGATATAGGACCTGCAGGGCTTATACCTATTTTATTATTTATTATAGGTTTAGTTACTACAAGAAATAAGCTTATTTTACTTAAAAATTCTGTTTACATTTATCTTGGTCTTCTTTCCTTCTCATTGCTTTTAAGTTTTTATATTAATTTTTTTAATCCGATAATTAACACTATCCTTTCAGTTACAAATAAAAAATTTCAGGTTATTGATGCAGGCTGGATGGTTTCTCAAAAAGTTAATTTGTATAATCCCACAGTTATTCAGTTTGCGTTAATAATAATAGCCTTAAATATTTTTATGCTTTTTCTCAGACTTACGCGAACTATTAATATAGATTTATGGAATTTATGGATTTTTTTATTTTCAGGCTTATTGGTTTATGAAATAACTGGAATAAAATGGCTGGGGATTTTATTTTCATGTGTTATTGCTACAATAACTTTTGTTATGGCAGACATTTATGCTCCTTATATTGGCAGCTATTATGGATTAAAGGGGGTATCAAATCCGCAGCCTCAAACTGTAGTGTGGGCTCCAGTATCAGATTTTGTTAATTTTATTTTAAATAAAATTCCATTTATAAAAAGAATTCATATATTTTACGAGGAAATTCAATATAAATTAGGAGTAGCCGGTGAACCTTTAATTATTGGTTTTATTTTAGGTTTTATTATCGGGGCAATCACCAGATACAGGAATTTTCCTTTAAGCTTCTGGCCAAGTTTTGGTTATTCCTGTCTTTCAGGTATTTATCTTTCTATAATTACCATTTTAATGCCGCGCTCAGTAACTCTTATTTACAAAGGACTTATCCCAATAATTACTGATATCAGAATATTTATTAACAGTAAAATAACAAAAAGAGAAATATATGTAGGACTTAACTCTATTATTGTTGCCGGAAATGCTTCAGTTATTGGTCTTTCTACAGTCATGATTCCTTTAACAGTTTACATTGCGTCAATTTTGCCGGGTAATAAAGTTCTTCCTGGCGCTGATCTTGTAATAATTCCATTAATTCTTGTATGGGCTATCGGACCATCAAGAGGTGATATTTTCAGAAGTTTTATTTCAGCATTAATTATTATCCCTTTAGTGCTGCTGATTACAACTGATATGAGCGGATTTATAACTGACTTTTTAACCAAAAAAGAAGCTCTTCAAATAGCAGAAGGATATAACAGCGCATCAAGTTTAGGGATGGGTTCAAATTTAATTTATTGGATTTTAACTCAAATAATTAAACCTATTCTTAAGTTATTTTCATAAGAATGAATAAATATTAATTTTATAAGATTATTTATAAGATTATAAGAGTAGGAATTATTTTTTTAAGAATAAATATTATTTAAAAATAAATTTTATTTTGCAGAAATATATTAATATTATCTTATTATCTTATTTTTTAAAAATTTTATTTGTATAATTTAAATATAAATTTTGTCTTATCCCCTTTTTATCGCCTTCAAAAAATATATTTTGTCTTTCAAGAACAAGCCTTATTCTGTTTTCATCCCCCATTATCAGCTCTCTAACTTTTGAAGGTTTTACTTTAGTTACCCAAAAATCAAACTCATTAGCAACATAAGGGAAAAAAGAATAAAGTTTAACTATTTCTTCCCAGTTAATTACTATATTATCAACAACACTTATGAAATTAGCTTTAGGATTTTTTCTTAAAAGATATCTTGTCTGATTAATAATTTCATAATTTACTTTTTTTTCGATTCTTCTTAAATTATATGAGGCAAGACTCATGAATATTCCATAAACAAAAACAAAAGGTAATATCCAGATATAGTATTTTGAAAAAAAATTTACTATATAACTCCCAATTTTTCCTAAAAATAATTCAAGCCATATTTTAGACATAAATAAATTAAATTTGGTTTATTTTAAAAATTACTTTATATGAAAAATACTTTATTTAAATAATAGAAAATACTTTAAATACTTTATATGCTTTATGCCAAATATAAAATGATATTTACCAATTTATTAAAAATAATTTTAATACAAAAATACAATAAACTTAATTTTTTTAAAATAATAAAAATAAAAATAAAATTGCATAAAAATTGCATAGCTATGCTTAATTAAAAATAGCTATGCAATAAAATTTATATAATCTTAAATTATTTAATAAAAATAACAAATTATTTATTTATTTTTTTGTTTATTTATTATTTTATTTGTTTATTATTTATTTTTTTTATTTATTGTTGTTTTTTGTCTTTTATTTTTTTTTATTATTTTTATTATAATATCTGTCTTATTTTTATTATGATATCTTACTTTTATTATGCTATTTTACTTCTTATCTGCTTTTTTTAAGTAATCAACAACTGCTTTAACATTATCCCTGTACGAGCCATCAGGTACGAATTTTTTTTCAAAAAATGCTCCACCAATTGTAAAACCCCAAAAGCCCTGATCAATTGTTGCCTGAAGCCTTTCCCAGCTGTTAATTGAACCTGCTGAAACTACTGGAACTTTTACTTCACTTACAACTCTTTTTGCCAGCTCATCAATTTTATCTGGATATTTATATCTATATAGAAGAAGATCGAAACCATCAGCGCCAAGAGCTTCAAGTTTTTTTGCTTCACTTACAAGTTCATCTATTGTACCATCAAGAATGGAAGGTCTATCATAAATTTTTCCAAAGAATGGGAAATAATTTATTTTCTTATTTGAACCTTTACCAACAATATCCCAAATAGAAGGATAATATATTGTTCCCATAAGATAATCAAAGCCCATATCAACAGCTTGCTGAGCAGGACCTGAAATCTTATCTTCCTCATATTCTACAACTTCAAGAAATGATTTAAAGCCCGCACTATGGATTTTGTCATTTAACTGCTGCATTTTTTCTGGAGGAAGTCCTATTTCCTTGAAACCAAAAAAATCCACAGGAAGATCTTTTACCTGTTCAAAATAATCCAGTGCGTCTGGAACTGTTACATCATTTAATGTAAACATTAAAATAAGTTTTGGAACCATTTTTACTCCTTTTTACTTTAATTTTTGTCTTAATATTTTTTAAATTTTATGTCAAATTTTACGTCCCCTTGACAATGTTTTATATGCGTCAATAAACTGCAAATATCCTGACTGATATTTTTTATATTTTTCCATATCTGGTTTAAATTCCTTTTTTATTTTAACCCAATTGTTTATAGTTTCTGATACTGAATTAAAAATTCCTGAACCATAACCTGCTAAAACAGCAGCAGACATGCATCCTGCTTCATCTATATCCAGTTTATGAATAACTTTACCTGTAATATCTGCTTTAAATTGAAGCCATGTGTCTGAACGGGCACCGCCTCCTGTAACTCTTATTGCATCAATATTTATACCGGATTCCTGAATTTTTTCCAGATTAAGCCTTAAATCAAAAGTTATACCTTCCATTATCCCCCTAATTATATCTTCTTTTTTAGTTCTTAATGTTAAACCTAATATTGTCCCTGTAGCAGAAGGATTTTTCCAGGGAGTTTGAGCACCTTCAAAATATGGCAAAAAAAGAACAGGGAAATTAGAGTTCTTTGCACTATCCATGATAAGATCATAAACTTCAATATTTTGCTCTTTTGCTTTAATTTTTTCTTCAAATCCGAGTGTATCTCTATACCATTTAAATATAACCCCTCCATTAAAATTAAGAGAAAGACAAATATATAAATCTTTTAAAACATGAGTATTAAAAGAGTAACCCTCATCCATCATTTTTTTACTGAATTTTGGTTTTTTAAAACAAACCTGCATTACTTCCATAGTTCCTGTACCAAGAGATACCATTCCATTCTCTGTAATCCCTGCACCTAATGCAGCACAACATTGATCAAAGCCACCAGTTACTATTTCTACTTTATTTTTAAATCCAAGTTCTTTTGAAAGCTTATCAGACACTTCACCAACAATTGTCCCTGAAGGATAAGCTTTGGGAAATAAAGAAACATCTATACCTACCTTATTTATAATATTTTCTGACCAGCAATTTTTTGTAATATCAAAAGCTAAAGTTCTGCATGCAACTGAAAAATCGGTTGAAGGTTCTGCACCAAGTCTATAAAAAATAAAATCCTCCCAGCACAAAAATTTATAAGTATTTTCATAAATCTTTGGCATTTTATTTTTAAACCAAAGCAATCTGTTTAAAGCATATATGCTATCAGGTGGCTGCCCTGTTAATTTAAAAACCTTTTCTGATCCTATAATTGAATTAATATAATTATTTTCATCTCTCCCTCTTTTATCCATAGACATGATAGTGTTATAAAGAACTTTACCATTTTTATCTATTGGAAGAGCTTCATCTCCCGATACAGAAATACTAAGAGCTGTAACAGCATCTTTTTTTACTGCCTCATATGAATTTAATTCAATAAGATTTTTCTTTAAATTTTCCCAGACAATTTCCGGATCTAATTCAACTGTACCAATATCAGGGGTAAATAAAGAATATTCTCTGTAAACTTTCTTTATTGGCAAACCATCAGAATTATAAGCAACACATTTTATTCCGGATGTTCCTAAATCAATTCCAAGTAAACTCAAACTCTTCCTTTCATGCGTTACTTATTTTTAATATAATCAGCAATAATACTGCTGACATTATTAATAATTTCTTCATAAGTTCTATCAGTTACATTTCCTATTACAGAAGACTTTATGTAAGGCTGATTATCTGAAGAAAATGGTCGTGATACTTTTGAAACACAAAATTTATCAGAAGTGCAATAATGACAGATATCCTGTCCCTGTCCTGGATTACATATATTAACACTTCTTAAAACTTCCAGCCTGTCTTCCACAACTTCTCTGAATCCATTACGAACTTCATTTAATACTGCAGAAATATCTCCTTTGCCTGTTGTCAAACTTTGTCTTACTCTTTCTATTGCTCTATTTGACAATCTTGTATAAACCGATGCTTTATTAATTCCAAGATCTATAGCCTGTTGAACAATAGTGTCATCTACTCCACTACCCCCATGTAAAGATAAATAACAATTTGTGCTGTTTGCAATTTGTTTTAATAATTCAAGATTTAAGGTTGCTTTTTGCTCGCCCATCCCATGAACTGAACCTATTGCTGGAGCTAAAATATCTATTCCAGTTTTCTCAACAAATTCTTTTGCCAGTCCGGGATCAGCTATATTTTCCTGACTTGCTTTTTCATCAACACCAACACGGGTAATGTAACCAAGTTCAGCTTCAACTGTTGCTCCTGCAAGATGAGCAATTTCTACTGCTTTTTTAGTTTTTTCCACCTTCTCTTCAAAACTTGCTCCAACAGGCCCGTCAAACATAACAGCAGTAAACCCGCACTTAATTGCTCTGACTATGGAAGCTAACTCTGTTGCATGATCAAGATGTAATATAACCGGAATGTCTGTTTTTGAAGCAATATTTTTTATTAAATCTGTAAAAGATTCAAGATCACTATATTTAAACTGAGGCTCATAAATTGCACATACTATAGGGGTTCTCTTATTTACTGCTGCCTCAATAACACCTTCAAGTGTTTCAGTATCAAAAACATTAAAACAACCAAGCGCATATTTTTTATTTCTTGAATCCTCAAGATAAGGTCTTATATCTGCTAATGGCATCTTAATTTCACCTTCTTATTCAAATACTTATTTATAAAGTTTTAATTACGTTTTTAAATAACGTATATATAAAATAAATAATTACTTTTATTTGCATCACATTAATAATTGTAATTAATGCAAATAATGTTTATATAAAGTGAATAAAGAGCAAAAGATTATATTATTTAATCAATAAATGCATAATTATCAATAATTACTTTGATATTAACATTATTTTAGCATTAGTTTTACTCATTCCAGCTTATAAATTAATAATTTTAAAAAAATAATCAAAACTTAGTAAAATAAAACCCTCATAAAAAATATTATTATATTTTTAAATAACCCTATAATATTCAATTATAGACAATATATAAGAGAGTAAAAAAAATATTATCCCTTATACTTATCTTAAAATATTAACTTACAGATAATATACCCTGCTAAGCCAGCTTTTAATGCCCTCATCCGAATCAATTCTATATAGCTCTATTCCTACCTGTCTGCAAAAATATTCAGTTTCCTTTAAATAATTTCCAGGTATTGCAATCAGATGATTGGCGCCAAGAGCATTTATAAATAAATCCTTATCCACATTCATCTTTATAGCTGTATGCGGATTTGTCCTTCCAAAATATATGGCATCTTTCCTCTGATCAGTCATTGGAATTGAAGTGCCAAGACCATAGTGCATAAAATATTTACCCTTTGAACGAAGTAATCTTATGACAGTCATATCAGCTTCAAAACCATCATAGCCTACTGCTGCCCCACTGACTCCTTCAGAGTTTGCTTCTATAGTAAGGTTACTTAAAACTTCATTAACTTTACAGGATTTACATGAATAATATATTGATGAAGCTCCACAGTTTGATATCAGATAATAATCCTTGTTAATAGTTGTAACATCTCCAAAAAGTGCTGGAATTCCGCCTGCAAAATATGAAAGTAATATGGATGAAATTAAGGCTTTAGTATCGCCCTCACAAACTGTCGGTATCTGATTTCTTTCACCTTCGCTATCATACATATAGGGAAGAAATGCAGGAAGAAAGCAAGGTACAATACCATAAACATCAGACATGTCGTTAAAACATTTTACTGATACCCCGATAATGTCACTTCCAAGCTCTTTAATTCTATCTTTTGCCCCAAGATACAGTGCTACCTGTTTGTTTAATACTTCAGGAGTAAATTTTAAATTATCAAAATTAAATTTAGTTCCACCATTTCGAAGCCAGTTTACAAAACTTTCTATTCTTGAGCTTGAAACCTGCTCAGCATATTTAATTAATGTATATTGGTCTTCAAGTAAAATATCTCCAATTAAAAAAGATTTTAAATAAGGATAATCATCCTGCAGAAATTCCATCCTTAAAGCATAGGAACCACCCCATAGTAAAAGTTTTCCTCTTCTTAGTTTTTCCAGTACAGTTACTCCTCTAATCCATTGAATAACAGATTCCTTATTACCATAAATTCTTTCATGAGCTTGCGCAAATCTGTTAGGTGAATTATCCCAAAGTGATGCACCTCCAGCAGTAATAAGACAGGGTGCAGCCCAGGCAGGATCTTCTTCACCATATAAAAGAATAGGCTTATTAGCTGATCTTGCTATTTCAACAACAAACATCGGGTCTGTCCAATGCCAGCAACCAATGATTATGGCTTCTATATGATTAATGTTAAAAACATCTATTGCTTTTTGTATGTCTGTGCTTGAATAAAATCCAATGATACTTTTTGGATTGTCAGGTCTTTGAGCCAGTTCTGAGGCATCTACAACATCAATATCATTTTTAATTAAAAAATCTTTGAATTCTTTATGCTTAATTAAAATATATTTATTTAATTCATCAGCAAAAGATAATGCTCTTGGAGGCTCTGTTAAAGATATAAAACCTACTTTTGGTTTTATTGTTTTAATCTCATTTGTATCCGCCATTATATCTCCTATTTCTGTTATTATAGGCAAAAATATACTTAAAAACTGTAAAATTATAAAAAAATTACATTAATTTTTAAGATTCAAATAATTTTTTACCAAAATATAAAAAACTATTTTTATAAATATTTATTTACAAATTCAAAATTTTCAGTATTTTATCTATAAATGCTAAATTCTAAACTAAAAACAGGTCTTTTAAATATAATGTAAATAATAAAAAACTTATTAATATTTGATTACCTTACATCTGATTACTTCTATAATCTATAACATTTATATATTATCATAAGAAGTAATTAACAATTAATTATAAATTAAAATACTTTTTAAATTTAATTTGAAAAGTTATAGTTATTTATAATAAATTTCTTTTATTATTTATATTTTATTTAAATTGAGATTCAAATTCTGCAATTATTTCTCTTAACTTTCCCTGTTTTATTTTCGTCAATGGTTTTGGGTTATGATCTTTTATGATTTCCAATGCTAATTTTCTTGCATTATCTGTAATTGAAGGTTTTCCTTTGCTTTTCCAGTTTTCATATACATCCCTGTTTGAAACCTTATATGGTGCATGCTCACCAAGCCTTATATATTTCATTGTTTGAGGTTCCATCATATAACTTTCATGCTGTCCCACTTTTTTAATAACTTCTTTAGACAAGGTATCTTTATTGACTTCTATGCCTTTTAAATATCTATAAACGAAACTTGCCATTTCAGCATCAACAATAAGTTGTTCATAACTAACAGTCATGCCTGTAGAAAACATACCTGCATTAACTACTAAATTTATTCCAGATTGAAGGGTAGCAATAAGATTAAAAATTTTTTCAAAACCATTTTGTTCATCATAAATATTTGAATCTGTATCAAAAGCAATACAATGAGAAGGAATTTTATAATATTTCGCAATCTGAGATCCTCCAACAGAGAGAAGACATCTTTCAGGAGTTCCTATAAGCACTGTTCCTTTATTCATTTCAAAAGTAGTCCAGGCTGCGCCGTATATTACTGGTGTTCCTTCATTTATTAATTGAGTTAATACCAGACCAGATAAGGTTTCTGCATTATTTGTAACTAATGTACCCGCTAAAGTTATTGGAGATGTTACACCACAATAAGGCTGAGGTAAAAAACATAAAGGAAGCCCGGCTTTTGATACTTCTGTTACTGCTTCAATTGTACCTTTAGACCATGTAAGCGGACTTATTGGCGAAAGCTGGCAAATAGCAATTGGCGTTTTCTGAAGCCTTTCACCATCATTTATAATTTTTAACATTTCAAGTGAAGCTCTTGTTTCATCAACATTTTCAGGAGAATAAAAAATATGTTTATTAGTATTATTTACTACTGCATCTATTGCATGAAGAATTGAAGATTTTGGATGAACATCCTGAGGCATAGCCTCCACCCCAACTATGTGAATATTGTCAAGTGCATCCGAAATTTTTGCAAAATTTCCAACTTCTTCTTTTGTTGCAGGTCTTCTTTCCAATGTTTCTAAATCAAGCATATAAATTGCATTATGTCCAGAAGCACAATAACCAACATTTTTACCAAAATCTAAATAACTATCTTTATCTCGGCTAAATAATTTATATTCTGAAGGGCAAGATTTTATGCATCTTTCAACTAATTTAGAAGGTACTTTAACTATTTTTTTGTCATAATCTACTTTACAACCAGCCTGCTTATAAATATCTAGTGCATTTTCACTAAGTACTTTTACGCCTGTTTCTTCAAGGATTTCTTTTGAGGTTTCATCTATTTTTATTATTTCCTTATTTGACAGAACCTCAGTTTGATTAAGTTTCATTTATTTTTCCTCTAATTAAAATTATTATTTATTTTAAATAATTAGCATAAGATCATGAGATATATTTTAATATCTAAAAAATTTGCATAAGTATAAATCATCATAAATAATAAATATGTCAAATCTTTTTATTTACCAAAAAATATGTAATAAAAATTTATATTAAAAAATATTTATTTTATTTAAATATTAACTAAATATATTGACTAAATGCACTGGCTAAATAATTTTTTAGCCAGTGTAATCTGTAACAAGATCCTATGTCCAAAAGTATTTACTCCTTCATGAACATCACATAAACCTGCTGAAAATTTAAACTTTGACTTATCATTTTCTTTCCAAAAATTTCTTATCACTTTTATGATTGGACTAATCTCTACATTTACTAAAAACTAAAACTCTTAAATAATTCAAGAAAATACTAATAATCAAGACTACTGCAATCACTCAAGTTTAATCCATCTTTTTGTTTTATTACTTTCTAAAATTGCTTCCGTAAGCTTCATAATGTAATGAGCCTCATCAAAAGTAGCAAAATCGCTGGGATCCTTTCCTAACTTTTTACCATCCAATATATACTTATAAAAATTATAAATATTATTTCTTTCTGCATCATTCCAACCTTCAGGATGTCCAGCTGCAAGTAATGTATATTGCCTATTCTCTTCCGCCATAAGATTAGGATTTCTTATAACTTGCTGGTTATATTTATCTTTATAGCCAATCCACATCCAATCAGCAATTTCCTGGTTCCAATAAATTGAACTTTTAGTTCCGTCTATCTCAAAATTAAAAAAACATTTTCTACCTGCACTGACTTGTGACACATAAAAAACACCGTGAATACCGCTTTTCATTTTAAACATTACAGCACCATAATCTTCTGTATCTACTTTTATTTCTTCATATTCAATATCTGTGGTTGTAGCAAACGTTTCAACCTGAGTTATTGGTTTTTTTCTAATTTTATATATTATTGCTAAATCAGAACATACCTCCACTATCTTATCGCCAAGGACTTCCTGAACTGTATCCATCCAATGAGAGCCTATATCAGCAATACATCTTGAAGCTCCACCCGAATTTTT
>JAMDEN010000090.1 GCA_023487035.1 Actinomycetota bacterium | reverse complement strand
AAGAATTAAAAATAAATGCTGAGAAAGTTTTTTTAATTGTAAATAGAATAAATGGGAATCTGGATTTGAGGCTTAAAGAATATATTTCAGAGCAAAAATTTGAAATTATCGGACTTATAAATTCAGATGAAGCTATTAGCAATATAGAATTGTCTGGTAAGTCTGTTTTTGATCTGCCGGGTAATAGTATTTCTTTAAATCAGGTAAAAGAGATTATCAAAAAATTGTGTATATAACTCGGCTTACAGACTAATCACGCTTAATTTAAATATTAATATTAAAACCCGGTTCGTTAGATATTTGCAGGGTTATTTTTATGATTTAATCACTTATAAATTTTTTAACAATAAGCACAATCATGGTTTTAATAATATCTGTCTTTAAATAATGAGATGCGCTTCTGTCAAATAAAATTCTTACATCAGCATCAAATTCTTCTGACTTTTCTTCAAAAATAATTAATGCCGGAAACATTTTAAATGGATAAATTATAACTGAAAATTTAAAACTATTATTAATAGCACCTCCCATTTGTATTGCTTTTTCTAAAAACAATTTTCCATTATTTTCAAATTTATTTATCAGGGGCTTCAAGACTTCAGGGATGGTTTTTGAATAAAATAATCCATCTGGTAATTCCCTATATGATATCCATTTGCCTGTTAAGGGAGTTCCATCAGCATTTAAAAGAAAATGAAGAATTAATGAAGAGGAAAATAAGTCGACTTCAGATTCTTTTATAAAATCTTTATTATCGGTAATTCTTATATAAAAGACAGTCCTTTCTTTTAAATCAACCAGGACCTGATTATTGAAATAACTAAGGATTATTTTATTCTCATCAATAATTTCTGAATTTGAATTAAAAGAAATATCCGAGATGTTTTGCTTGGAAAGTTCATAAAAGTAGTTTTGAAAATTTTTGCCGAATAACTGATAATTCTTAAATAAATTTTCAGAAATTTCCGAACTTAAATTTTTAAAAAAATTGTTCATGATTGAATTCTATCATATCATTATCTGTTGTTATGGCTATTGATAACTTTCTGTCTTTATTTATAGTTTATTTAAAATAGGGAATAAACAATTAACCCGATACTAAACCTATAGCACTCGTAAAGTCTGTAGAGATGCCAGCAGATTTAGTATTTTAATTTACAGTTATTGCTCTGTATAAACGATAGATCCCTGAAACTGAAATTAAAATCCCCACTTTACATCATCGATCGGTTAAATTCAATGAAATGAGAATCCTCATTTTTTGAAATTTTATCAATAATTTTTAACCGGATAGCTGCAATTTACATAAAAAAAAATTTATAAAGGAATTTATATAATAAAAAAAATTATTCACCAGATACTAACTGATCATTTTAATTATTTCAAAATTAATCCCCTTATAATATTAAAATTATCTGCAAAACTGTAAGTTTTCATATTTTCTTCAATTTCATTTTTATGTTCCAGAAGCTTATCTGCAAGTTCTTTAATTTTCCAGGTGTTGCTAACTGCTAATTGAAAAGTTTTTTCTCTGTCATCTCTTGAAGAAATAATATCAATAGTGCACCATGAATTATAATTTGTTTGATTTAGATAGTAAAAGAATTCAAGAAGCTCCCAGAAATTAATTGTTCCAAAAATCATATCCGGATCAGAATCTTTATAATTTTCATTGATATGTATCTGGAATAATTTTCCCCATCTATCTATTAATGCACATGATTCAGCGAGATTTTCATTTGCCATTAATGCATGACCTACATCTAAAGCACAACCTACATTTTTAAGCCCAACCTCACTAACTAATGCAAGTGCTTTACCAGTATCACTGACATATTGTTTTTGTCTCGGGTCTTTAGATTTTGCTTCAATTGCTATCTTTACATTAGGATCATACTCTCCAATTTCTCTAACTGTTTCAACAAGATATTTCCAGCCGTCTTTGTAGTTTGACTGGAAGGGATAATCAAGCCCGTCATGAGCAGGCCATAAAAGAACACTGTCTGCTTTAACTTCCCTGCAAAAATCAATTCCTTCCTTCATGATTTTAATTGCTTCTTTTCTTATTTTTGTTTCATTTGTTGAAAAAGCACCATTTTTCCATTTTCTGTCACTCCATATTTCAGGTTCAATGCTGGATACTTTTAAATCATATTCTTTTAGTAATTTAACCAATTTATCAGGGTCTGACGGTAAAGGATCTGTTGGTATAAATACAACAATTCCTGATATTCCCTTAGTATTCTTAAAAATTTCAAGCTTTTTCTCAAGGCTCATGTCATTAAAATAACCACCTGGGACATATCTTTCAGCATAAGATCCCAAACACCATAAATGTGCATCAATTTTTAAGTCCATACTGCTCCCTTCTTTTTATCTTTACTTTTTTATTCTTTATTTTATTTCATCTTTATAATTTTTTATTTTTAATATAAATTATATAGAATAATATTTTAATCTGTTTTTTTAAAAATGTTATTAATATTTTAGTTATAAATTAATGTTTTAAACCTAGCACTCTACAACAATCACTTCTAAACCATCGTTCCAGATAGTTGTCTTTTTAGTTTTCTTTTTGTAGTTTCTGCTTTCTTCTTAACTTCTTTTTAGTATTATAAAAAATATTCAGTTTATCTATATCTACAAAAATTGTTATAATTACTTTTTTATTGTTCAAATAACTTGCATAATCTTATAATAATTTGGTAATTGGTTGTTTACTTATATTTTAGCTTAGAAGTGAACCTTTAATAAATAAATATTTTTATTAATTTAGGTACTAGGGTTGAGACATATCCTGACGGACAGTATCTGAATTACAAGTATTGGAATAAAAGTTGCATAATTTAAAATAAGATTTTATAATATGAAACTGTTAATTTTTATAATAAATATTTAGTTTATTATATTTTAAAAAATGAAATCACTAAATAAAATATTTAATATAATTGATTTTTTAAAAATAAATTCGGAAATAGGATTGAAGGAATTATCAGAAAATATAGGAATAAATAAAAGTACTACTTATAGACTTCTTTCCGAGTTAAATAAACATGGTTATGTTGATAAAAATAATGAAACTAAAAAATATAAATTAGGAATTAAATTTGTTGAAATTGCCAATCATATAATACAAAACTTTAAAATTATTGATATAGCTGCACCTTATATAGATAAGATTAACTCAATTACAAAAGAAACTATTCATCTTGCTCAACTTGTAGGAGATGAAGTCGTTTATGTAGATAAAAGAGAAAGTCTTAACCCGATTAGACTACATTCACAGATAGGTAAAACAACTCCTTGGCACTGTACAGGAGTTGGTAAAGTAATTCTTGCTTTTCAGCACAAAGAATTTCAAGAGAAAATTATAAACTCAATAAAATTTGAAAAATTTACTGAGCACACAATAACTGATAAAAATCAATTTATTGCCGAGCTTGATCAAATAAAAAGACAAGGTTATGCCTTAGATAGAGAAGAGCATCAGAAGAATGTGGGGTGTATAGCTGTCCCAATTCTTGATAACACAAATAAAGTATTTGCTTCCATGAGTGTGACTTTTATTTTTAATATCGAGGATCTTGATAATCAGTTAAAAAAGTATAAGGATTTACTACTTGAAAGCAGTGAATTAATATCAAAAAAAATGGGCTATAATAGTAAATTTATTTAACATGTAACTAACCAAATAAATTCAAATAAATATTTAAAACAATAATATCCGATGATAATAACAATATATATTAATAAGTAGTTTGATAGCTTAATTACAAAAATTTCAATTTTTTTAATTACTGGACAAAAAAATAAAAATGTATATAATAATAACTACTATATGAACTTACATTTCACATTATGAAACATATATTTAAAATTTTTAAAATAAAATTTATTTTTTGATTTTAAATAAAATAAAAGAAATTTCGTAATAATTAAATATGAAGATAGGATAAAGGATTAATAATAAATAATTTTAACTATGACTTCAAAAGACCTGATTCAACAAAACAAAATGATAAATTGTAGTAACAAAATATCAAGATATTTAAGTTGCTAAGTTTTTATAAAACAGATTTATATTTAAATGTTATAAATAAGGAAAAAGTTTTATGGGGTACCTATCATGAGATATTTATTAATGATTCCTGGTCCAGTTGAAAGTCCGGAAGAGATAATTGAGGCATTTAATGGGCAAACAATTGCTCATTATGGAAAAGAATTTAGAAATTTATACTTGGAAACCACTGAAATGTTGTCAAGAGTTTTGGGTTCTGAGAAAGCTTTATCATTCCTTATACCTGGTTCGGGATCTGTGGCATTAGAAACTATTGGCGCAACATTTTGTAATTCTAGAAATTGCATTGTTATAAACAATGGACATTTTGGTGATAGACTTTATGATGTTTCTAGTAAATATAGTTTAAATGTTGATCAGGTTTTTTTTAAACCAGGAGAGATAATAGATCTTGGAAGAGTGGAAAATCAGTTAAAAAAGAAAAAATATGATTTGATATGGATGGTTCATGTTGATACAAGCATAGGAATACTTAATCCAATAAGAGAAGTCGCAACACTTGCAAAAAAATATGATTGTGAATTTTATATTGATGCTATTGCGAGTTCAGCTATAGAAAAAATAAGGATGGATGAGTGGGGTATTGATGGAATTGCAACTGCATCACAAAAAGGTTTTTCCTGCCCTGCAGGGTTGGGAATGGTTACGTTAAATGAAAAACTCATCAAGAATATAAAATCTCTGCCGGCATCGAAGTCATGGTATACAGATTTAAAAGTTTGGTTAGATTATTATTATGATTGGAATGATTGGCACCCTTATCCTGTAACTTTACCAACAAATATTGTAAAAGCTTTAGCTAAAAGTCTTGAAATTCTTGAGACTAAGGGTGTTGAAAACAGGTTAGTGTTTCACAAAAATGTTTCGCGGAAATTAATAAAATCAATAAGATTGTTAGGTCTTGATACATTTATCCCTGAAAATCATATAGCTCATGGTTTAACACCAGTAAATACATTAGGTAAATTTTTAGCAACAGATTTTGTTAGTTTTTTAAAAGATAAATTTGCAATTCAGATCGGCGGTTCACTTGATGAAAAAATGAAACCTGTACTTTTCAGGATTGGTCATATGAGTGAAAAACAATGTGAGACAAAGAATCTTGTTTCAGTTATAAGCGCACTTGGTGTTTTTATGAAATTAAAGGGAATAAAAGTTTCTATAAGTGAGGCTATAGAAGCTTTATTATAGATTTGTCAATATTGTATGATAATTTAAGATTAACTTAATAAATAACAATTTTTAAATCTTTAGAAAAATGGAATTAACTGAAATCTTTAAAGTTATTAACGAGGAAGAGCTTATAGAAATATTAAGATCTTTAATAAGAATACCTAGTCATATAAATTATCCAACTCAAGAAAAAGAGATAAGCAATTTTACTGCTGATATATTTAAAAGAGAAAAGATAGAGACTTTTATACAAGAAGTTGAACCAAATAGATCAAATGTCATTAGTAAAATTATAGGTTCAGGTAATGGTAAAATTCTTACTTTCAATGGTCATCTTGATACTGTACCACCAAATGATAGCATAAAAAGTTATGAAGCAAAAATTAATGGTGGAAAAATTTATGGTCTTGGTTCTTGTGATATGAAAGGTTCAGTTGCAGCGATGCTTTATTCTTTAATTATAGTTAAAAGAATGAATATTGAACTTAACGGAGATTTATATTTTACAGGTGTGGTTGGTGAAGAATCTGGAGGAATAGGCACAAGACACCTTATAAAAAATGGTTTTAAATCTGATTATGTAATTGTGGGTGAACCCACAGAATTAAAGATTGTCAATTCTCATAAGGGGGTTTTTCTTCTTGATATAATAATTGAGGGCAAAGCAGCTCATGCTAGCATGCCTGAAAAAGGTGCAAATGCAATTGCGGCTATGGGTAATTTTATTTACAAAATAAATAAGGAATACATACCTAAATTAAATACTAGGATTCAGAATGGGATAGGCTCTCCAACGATTAATCTTGGTATAATTCAAGGCGGAAGTAAAGTTAATATTGTTGCTGATAAATGTGTACTACAAATTGACAGGAGATGGATTGTATCAGAAAAGAGCGAACAGATAGTAACTGAAATTGAAAATTTTTTAATTGACGTTTGTAAGGAAAATAAAAACTTGAAATTTAATATAGTTCAAAAATTACCTTCAGATGGCTACTTTGGCCCATTTTATTTTCCTGAAAGTAATGAATTTGTAAATATATGCAAAGATGCAGTTGCTATTACAGGCAGAAAACCGTCAATAACCAGCATAGCTGGCTGGACTGATGGAGCAACAATTTTGCATTCAGGAATACCGACATTAATATTAGGTCCAGGGAGTATGGAACAAGCTCATACTGCTGATGAGTGGGTTAGTCTTAAAGAAGTTGTTGATGCGGTAAAGATCTATTTATCTCTTATTTTTAAAATATGCATAAATAAAAATTGTTAAGTTTTATTTCAGTACTTATTTTTTTGGATATTGGATTTATAGTTAAGAAACAATTATCAATATAAATATTATAATATTAGCGAGTATTATGAATTCAAGAGAAAGAGTAAATATAGTATTAAATCATGAAATACCAGATAGGATTCCGATTGATTTTGGAAGTACAAGAACAACTGGTATAACCACAATTGCTTACAATAAACTTGTTGGTAAAATGAATCTAAAAATAGGATTATCAAAAATGTATGATATGGTTCAACAACTTTCATATCCTCAAAAAGAAATACTCGATATGTTTAATATTGATTTTATTGATACAGGGCAGGCTTTTTTTAGTTCTGATAAGTACTGGAAAGAGTTTACATTAAATGATGGTACAAATTGTCTTATTCCAAACTGGATAAATGTTTACAGAAATAAAAAAGGTGATACGGTCATTGAAGATGATGAGGGTACTATTTTAGGAATAATGCCAAAAACTTCGTTTTATGTTGACCAGTGTTACTGGGTTTACGGAAATTTGGAAAAAATTCCTGAATCAATAAGGTTGAGGGATTTTGAAAAGGATGTTTGGTCATATACAACTCCACCTCCAGGCAATATTAATTTATTTGACGAAAAACAAGCTATATTATTTAAATCAAATATTGAAAAACTTTATGATGAAACTGATTATGCAATTGTTCTTCGCTTTGGTGGGAATCTTATAGAAAGTGGTTTTAGTATAAGAGGAATGGAGAATTATTTATGTGATTTATATCTTGATGAAGCAGGAGTTAACAGGTTTCTCGATGTATTGATGGAAGATTATATTAGCAAACTAAATAAAATTATAGAGCTTGTTGGTGATAAGATAAGCGTTATTATGTTTGCAGATGATATGGGAAGTGAATCCGGTCCATTCTTTCCTAAGGAAATTTACAGAAAATATTTCAAAAAAAGACATAAAAAAATGTGGGATCTTGTTCATTCTAAAAGCAAATGCAAAGTTTTTCTTCATTCCTGTGGATCAATTTCAGAGCTAATCCCGGAATTAATTGATGCAGGTTTGGATATTCTAAATCCTATTCAAATATCTGCAAAAAACATGAATCCAAAAGAACTAAAAAAAGAATTTGGTAAGCACCTTATTTTTTGGGGTGGCTGTTGTGATACTAGAAATATGCTTCCAAATGGTACACCTGAAAAGATTTTTGACCATGTAAAATTAAATATAAAAACTTTAGGCCAAAACGGTGGTCTTGTCTTTAATCAAGTTCATAATATTCAGCCCGATGTTCCATCGGAAAATATTATGGCTTTATTTAAAGCAGCAAGTATTTATGGAAAATATTAAATAATTTTTAAAGGATTAAAATGGATGAAATTATCTTAAAATTTAAGAATAAAATAAAAAAAGAACCAGTTTTTGGGTTTTTCTCAAAGACTTCTGATCCAGCATTTATTGAATGCATGGGATATGCAGGTCTTGACTTTGTAATTCTTGATATGGAGCATGGTCCAAATGGACTTGTAGATCTCTCAAATCTGATAAGAGCAGCACAACTTGTAAAAATACTTCCTGTTGTACGCATTAAAGAAGGG
>JAMDEN010000076.1 GCA_023487035.1 Actinomycetota bacterium | reverse complement strand
GCAGAAATAAAGAAGAATTTTTAAATGATTTTAATACAAGTTTAAAAAGATTAAATACAGATTACATAGATATCTTTATGTTTCATAATATTTCTAAAAAAGAGGAATTTAAAACATTAAAAGATGAAGGTATTATAGACGCATTAATTAAAGAAAAACAAAAAGGCAAAGTTAGATTTACAGGCTTTTCCTGCCATAATCCGGAGGTAATTGATAATTTTTATGAGCTGGATGATTTTTCAGTTTTAATGGTTCCCTTAAATTTTATGACTGATGAATATGTAAGAAGTCCTTATTATGAAAAATTTGAAAAGTTTAATACTGGACTTTTAGCTATGAAACCATTTGGAGGCGGCAGGTTAACTGATATAGAATTATGCTTTAAATTTTTAAGACAATACCCGAAGTTTATTCCTGTTGCAGGAATGCAGAACCTTAAAGAATTAAAAGAAAATATAAAGTATCTTGAGCAAAAAGATTTGCTTAATGACCATGATAAAGTGAAAATTAAAAAAATTTCTCAGGAACTTGGAACTAAATTTTGCAGACAATGCGGCTATTGTATGCCTTGCCCTAATAATATCAAAATTACAGATGTTAATTTTATAAAAGTTTATTATAAACAAATGCCTGTTGATAAATTTAATGCTATGGGGCTTGATGAAATAGTTGAAGTAGCAAAAACCTGTACAGAATGTGGAGAATGTTCAGAAAAATGCCCGTTTAATCTTGATGTTCCTTCTATTATCAAAGAAAATATAAAATTTTATGAGGATATAAAACAAATAAGTAAAAAAATAAATTTTTAATTTTTATTTTATAAAAACAGTTATTTAAACTTTATTATTAAAAATTTTTAAGGAGATAAAATGGAGTTTCTGGAAAAATATTATTATGGTGGTTGGAAAAATTGTATAAAATTAAGCAATGGTAAAATTGAATTAGTTGCGACTACTGATGTTGGACCAAGGATAATAAGATTTGCAGAAGTTAATGGTAAAAATTTATTTAAAGAATTTAAAAATCAATCAGGCTTAACAGGCGGAGACGAATGGAGATCATATGGAGGTATAAGATTCTGGCATGGACCTGAAGCCTTTCCAAGATGTTATTATCCAGATAATTTTCCTGTAGAGTATTTTTGGGATGGCAAAATTTTGAAATTAAGCCAGGAAACAGAAAAAACAACCGGTATTAAAAAAGAAATTGAGGTTAAGCTGGATGAGAACGCAAATCATGTCAGAATGATTTACAGACTTATTAATAATAATCTATGGGATATAGAACTTGCACCATGGGCAGTTTCAGTAATGGATGAAGGAACTATTGGAATTGTTCCACAAGAGCCTTTTCAGTCCTGGGAAGAAAACTTTTCACCTGTAAGGCCTTTAACTTTATGGGCTTATACAAAGATGCGGGATCCAAGATGGACATGGGGAGATAAATATATCGTATTAAAACAAAATCCCAAATCTAATTCAAGACAAAAAATTGGAGTTTTAAATTCAGCAGGTTGGATTGCAGGATATAATAATGGTGAAATTTTTATAAAAAGATATGGATATGACCCTGATTTTGAATACCCTGATTTTGGCTGCAACACCGAAATTTATACAGATCCGGATATTTTGGAACTTGAGACTCTTGGCCCGCTTGTTATTCTGGAACCCGGCGCAGAAATAGAACATGTGGAAGATTTATTTTATTTTAAAGGTAATATTGAACCAAATGATGATTCTATTGATAAAAATTTAATTCCTTTAATAAAAGAAACAGATAAGTTTTTAAATCAATCAGAATAATATTAAATATAAAAAATTTGGAGGTTTAATGAATTCAAGAGAAAAATTTTTAGAAACTATGGATTTTAATCCTAAAGCAACTCCAAATAAATGGGAATTTGGAATATGGGGGGCAACTGTTGAGAGATGGTATAAAGAAGGCTTAATTAAAAATAATTATCCTAGAGTACCTACTAATATTATAAATACTACTACTTCCTTATATACAGCTGTTTGGACAAGGGATTGGCAAAAAAGTAAAACTTCTTTTGAAAAAATATATAAAGAACCTGAAAGAGAAATCAAACTTCCAAAGGGTATAGCTACTATGGCAGGCGGTCTTTACTGGCCAACTCAAGGTTTTCCTCTTGATAATGATATAAAGGAATATTTTAATTTGGATTCATGTCAAAGAATAGTATGTGCTGAACAATTTATTTATCCTGATTTTGAAGTAAAAATTTTAAGAGAAGATGAAAAATATATTGATTATATTGATATAGATGGTGCTACAAGAAGATTTTCAAAATCACAACAAGTATTACCTGGTGGGCTTGATTGGCTAGTAAAAGATTGGGATAGCTGGAATAAGCTTAAAGAAGAAAGATTAAGTCTGGATAATATAAAAGAAAGATTACCAGATAATTGGGCAGAGTTAGTTGAGGAATATAAAAATAGAGATTATCCATTAGCTGTGGGTGGTTATCCGAATGGTCTTTTTGGCAGTTTAACTCATCTTATTGGTTATGAAAATTTATTCTTATTTTATTATGACTATCCAGATCTTGTTAAAGACATATTAACACGATTAACAGATATATGGATAGCTTTATGGGAAGAAATAATGGCAGATGTTGAAATTGATCTATGTAATATTTGGGAAGATATTTCTGCAGGAAAAGGTTCAATGATCTCACCTCAAACTTTTAAAGAATTTTTATCACCATTTTATAAAAAAATTTGCAGTTTTGTTAAAGGGAAGGGAGTTAAAGTAATATTTGTTGACACTGATGGTGACTGTAATGAATTAATCCCGCTTTTTATGGAAGCAGGTGTTACTGGTCTTTATCCAATGGAAGTTTCAGCAGGAATGGATATTGTAGCTGTAAGAAAAAAATATCCGAATTTACAAATGATGGGTGGAATTCCAAAATCTGATATAGCACTTGGTAAAAAAAGAATTGATGAATTTTTAGAGCCTGTTAAATGGGTGCTAAAACAAGGTGGCTATATTCCTTTCGGGGATCATTTTATACCTCCGGAAGTTCCATGGGAAGAATTTAAATATTACAGAAATAAATTAAATAATATGATTGATAATTTATCAAAATAAGTAATTTTAATAATAAATTTTTAAATTTTAAAGTTAATTAAGGCTAATAATATTTAATTCAAAATAGGAGAAGATATGAGTAATGAAATTAAAAATTTTGTAAGAAAAACCCTTGATACATACAATGGATTACTTCATTTATTGCCTACCTGGGTTCCAAGGTCTTTTTGCATTCCCGGAAGAAGGCTTAAGTTGCATGTGGATGACTTATTTGCCCTTGGAACTAAAAGAGGTGGAATTGATGAAAGATGGTTTTCATCAACATGCCCTGCGGATAATGGTCCGGGTACCCCAGAAGATGAAGGCTTAAGTTATGTTTATTGTGATGGCAAAAAAGAGCTTCTTAAAGATATTATTGCTGAGATGGGAAATGAAATTCTTGGTGATAAGATAATAAATAAATGGGGAGGACTTAAAGTATTTGCTAAATTTTTTGATAATATGGATGCTCTTCCTCACCATATTCATTTAGATGAAGCTCATGCAAAAAATGTTGGAATGGAAGGTAAACCTGAAGCTTATTATTTTCCACCACAACTTAATTTTACTGAGAATAATTTTCCTTATACGTTTTTCGGACTTGAGCCGGGAACTACAAAAGAGCAGGTAAGAAAATGTCTGATAGATTTTGAAAAAGGTGATAATAAAATTACAAATCTTTCAAAAGCTTACAGGCTTGAACCTGGAACAGGATGGCTTCTTCCTCCAGGCGTTCTGCATGCACCAGGCTCACTTTGTTCTTTTGAGCCTCAATGGGCATCTGATGTATACGGAATGTATCAGTCTGTTGTTGCAAACAAACCCATAGACAGAGCTTTACTAGTTAAAGATGTACCTGATAAATATAAAAATGATTTGGATTATATAATGGATATAATTGATTGGGATTTAAATGTTGATCCCAACTTTAAAGAAAGATTTCATTTAAAACCAGTACCAATAGGAAATACTAAAGATAAAGGTTATGAAGAAAAATGGATAGTATATGGAAAGGTTAACGGTAAAGAAGTTTTTAGCGCAAAAGAACTTACTGTATATTCAGGAACTAAAGTAACAATTAAAGATAATGGAGCATACGGTCTTATTACTGTTCAGGGTCATGGAAAAATAAATGATGTTGATTTTGAATCTCCAAATATGATTAGATTTGGTGATATCACTAAAGATGAATTCTTTGTGCCTTATCCAACAGCAATAAAGGGAGTGACAGTTGAAAATACAGGTTGTGAGCCACTTGTTATGCTTAAATTTTTCGGGCCTGACAACAATCCTGATATGCCTGAAAAGAAGTAAAATTAATAATAAAAACAATAAAAAATAGTAATCAACTATTTAAATAAAAGTTTTTATTTAAATGATTATAATGAATTTTAATGAAATATTATTAGATATTAGAACTTAAAAAAAATCAGAATTAAAAAATATATAAAATAATACGAGAATACTGTAATAGAGAAATAAATTGATAACCTGAAGCTTAATTGATAAATTTCTCCCAAGTAGCAAAATTAATTAGATGGGAGAAGATATGAAAGCAAAGAAGAAAGCAAAACTTGATTTAATTGATGAGAACACTTTAATAGTTGGAATTGATATTGGAAAGAGAAAACATTATGCAAGGTTTATTAACTTAAGAGGTTATGAGTTAGGGAAAGTATTTAGTTTTACAAACAACAAGGATGGTATGGAAAAATTGATTGCTAAAATTGAAGAAACAAAAAAACAAAATAATCTGGACAAAGCCGTAATCGGTCTTGAACCATCAGGCCATTACTGGAAAGCAGCTGCCCAATACCTGTCCAGTCAAGGATATAAGCTTGCTCTTGTAAATCCATATCACATAAAAAAGACAAAAGAAATAGACGATAACTGCCAGACAAAAAATGATAGAAAAGATCCTATTTTAATTGCAAAACTTGTTAGAGATGGTGACTTCTTTAACCCTAATATATCAGACGGTATTTATGCCGATATTAGAAGGATGTACAGGTTGAGGCTAAAGGCCAGGAAATCTCTGGTAAGACAAAAGACGGCGCTAAAGATTCTGCTTGATGAATATTTTCCAGAATATGAAGATTTTTTCTGCGACATATTGGGAGTGAGCTCAGAATATATACTTAGAAATTATTTTCTCCCCCAAAAAATAGCTAAAGAAAACATATTGACCCTTGCGAGTAAAATTAAAAAAATAAGCAGAGACAGAATAAAGACAGACAGAATACTAAAGCTTATAGAAGCTTCCGAATGCTCAATAGGAATAACTGCAGGTCTTGAAGCAGCAATCCTGGAAAAAACATACATACTGGATGAAATTAAAGACCTAAAACAGAAACTTGCTTATATGGACAGGCGGTTAAAGCACTATCTGGACCAAATCCAAGATTCAAAATATCTCTTAAGTATCCCGGGAGTAGGCATAGTTACTGCAGCTGGGTTTTTAGGAGAAGTACAAGATATATCAAAGTACAGTAGTGCAAAGGAAATAATAAAACTAGCCGGACTAAACTTAGTTGAGATATCATCAGGAGAAAAGAAAGGAGCTAAGAAATTATCTAAAAGAGGTAATTCTATCTTAAGATGTCTTCTTTATCAGTGTGCAGTAGTAGCAATAGCTAAAAATAGCCAGATAAAAAGATATTTTGATTATCAGGTAAAGACAAAAAATAAAATGAAAATGCTTGTGGCAGTACAGTGCAAGATGGCAAGAATAATGTTCGCTCTTTTAAAATATAAAAAATATTATGACCCTGAATTTGTTGCTAAAAATACATTTGAACAAGCAGTAGCTTAAGGGTTAAAATTAAGGCTAGGCGGGGGATTCTGGTTTCTCCATAGGGCGTAAATATTTTTGCGACCCCGAATACGAGAATTAGAACCCCTGCCCAAGATCAAAACATCAAACGAAGTATTGTAAGGGATTTACTTAAAAATAAATACCCCGAAAGACATGATAGGGTAGATGTGATCTTACTAACAAGGGCAGGAATCCTCGTATAGCTTTAAATCATAAAAGATTAAAGGATATATTTTATTGGGAGAAATTATTAAATTAAAGTATTTGATTTATTTAACTATATTAAGATAGAATACTGTAATAGAGAAATAAATTGATAACCTGAAGCTTAATTGATAAATTTCTCCCAAGTAGCAAAATTAATTAGATGGGAGAAGATATGAAAGCAAAGAAGAAAGCAAAACTTGATTTAATTGATGAGAACACTTTAATAGTTGGAATTGATATTGGAAAGAGAAAACATTATGCAAGGTTTATTAACTTAAGAGGTTATGAGTTAGGGAAAGTATTTAGTTTTACAAACAACAAGGATGGTATGGAAAAATTGATTGCTAAAATTGAAGAAACAAAAAAACAAAATAATCTGGACAAAGCCGTAATCGGTCTTGAACCATCAGGCCATTACTGGAAAGCAGCTGCCCAATACCTGTCCAGTCAAGGATATAAGCTTGCTCTTGTAAATCCATATCACATAAAAAAGACAAAAGAAATAGACGATAACTGCCAGACAAAAAATGATAGAAAAGATCCTATTTTAATTGCAAAACTTGTTAGAGATGGTGACTTCTTTAACCCTAATATATCAGACGGTATTTATGCCGATATTAGAAGGATGTACAGGTTGAGGCTAAAGGCCAGGAAATCTCTGGTAAGACAAAAGACGGCGCTAAAGATTCTGCTTGATGAATATTTTCCAGAATATGAAGATTTTTTCTGCGACATATTGGGAGTGAGCTCAGAATATATACTTAGAAATTATTTTCTCCCCCAAAAAATAGCTAAAGAAAACATATTGACCCTTGCGAGTAAAATTAAAAAAATAAGCAGAGACAGAATAAAGACAGACAGAATACTAAAGCTTATAGAAGCTTCCGAATGCTCAATAGGAATAACTGCAGGTCTTGAAGCAGCAATCCTGGAAAAAACATACATACTGGATGAAATTAAAGACCTAAAACAGAAACTTGCTTATATGGACAGGCGGTTAAAGCACTATCTGGACCAAATCCAAGATTCAAAATATCTCTTAAGTATCCCGGGAGTAGGCATAGTTACTGCAGCTGGGTTTTTAGGAGAAGTACAAGATATATCAAAGTACAGTAGTGCAAAGGAAATAATAAAACTAGCCGGACTAAACTTAGTTGAGATATCATCAGGAGAAAAGAAAGGAGCTAAGAAATTATCTAAAAGAGGTAATTCTATCTTAAGATGTCTTCTTTATCAGTGTGCAGTAGTAGCAATAGCTAAAAATAGCCAGATAAAAAGATATTTTGATTATCAGGTAAAGACAAAAAATAAAATGAAAATGCTTGTGGCAGTACAGTGCAAGATGGCAAGAATAATGTTCGCTCTTTTAAAATATAAAAAATATTATGACCCTGAATTTGTTGCTAAAAATACATTTGAACAAGCAGTAGCTTAAGGGTTAAAATTAAGGCTAGGCGGGGGATTCTGGTTTCTCCATAGGGCGTAAATATTTTTGCGACCCCGAATACGAGAATTAGAACCCCTGCCCAAGATCAAAACATCAAACGAAGTATTGTAAGGGATTTACTTAAAAATAAATACCCCGAAAGACATGATAGGGTAGATGTGATCTTACTAACAAGGGCAGGAATCCTCGTATAGCTTTAAATCATAAAAGATTAAAGGATATATTTTATTGGGAGAAATTATTAAATTAAAGTATTTGATTTATTTAACTATATTAAGATAGGAGGCACCTTTATGAAGCTCCAGAATTTTGAAGTAAAGAATATGGAAATTAAAGAAAAGTTTATAGAGTTAAAGAAAAAGAACCCTGAGTTATTTAAAAAAAGATTAAAATTTTCATGGTCAAATTGGGGATTTGGACTGGAAAGTCTTGAAGATTCTGTAAAACGTTTAAGTAAATTTGGAATAAAATACATAGAGCTGCATGGCAATTTATATGGCAAAGATTTAGGTTATAAAGCAAAAGAAGTAAATAAAATATTATCTGC
>JAMDEN010000168.1 GCA_023487035.1 Actinomycetota bacterium | reverse complement strand
GGTTTAAGTTTTGCTTTAATTGGAACTTCACAAATTACTTCTTTTGGAATTATTAGTGCTATTTTTGTTAACGCAATAAGAATTAATATATTTCTTGCATTATTTAATTTTATCCCGATCCCGCCTCTTGACGGATCTAAAATAGTAGCTTCTTTTTTACCTGAAGATGCAATGTACAGATATTTAAGCATAGGAAGAATTGGATTTTTTATTATATTCGCACTTTTATTTTTAGGAGGCGGGTTATTGTGGAGATTTCTTGATCCCGCTATAAACTTTTTGTTTTTAAATTTAGGATTTTGGTGGAGATTTTTACTTTGATTTTTATATTGTAATTTTTTTTACAGGAGAACTTAAATGACAGATAAAAAAATCATGCTTACTGGATTCAGACCTACTGGCAAACTTCATCTGGGTCATTTACATGGAAATATAGTAAATATGATTAAATATCAGGAACAATATGAAAACTATTTTTTCCTTGTTGATTGGCATGCTCTTTCAACTGAATATCAGAATCCGCAAAATATTAAAAATAATTTAATAGAATGTGTTATAGATTTAGTTGCATTAGGAATAAATCCCCAAATAACTCATCTTTACAGACAGTCAGATATAATTGAGATTCCTGAATTAACTTTATATCTTTCAATGATAACACCTCTTTCATGGCTTGAAAGATGTCCTACTTATAAAGAACAAATAAAAGAGTTAAATTCAAAAGATTTATCAACTCTCGGATTTTTAAGTTACCCTGTACTTATGGCAGCTGATATTTTAATTGTTAATGCAGATATTGTACCTGTGGGTGAGGATCAGCTCCCTCATCTTGAGCTGACAAGGGAAATTGCAAGAAGATTTAACAGCTTATATGGCGAGTATTTTAAAGAACCAAAGGAACTTTTGTCAAAAGCAACTCGAGTTATTGGTACTGATGGTCGTAAAATGTCTAAAAGCTATAATAATGCTATTTTTTTATCTGATGATTATAACACAATTAAGTCAAAAATCAGGCAAATGATTACTGATCCTGAAAGAATACATCCAACAGATCCTGGTCATCCTGAAATTTGTAATGTTTTTTCTTTTTACAAGCTTTATAAAGACAATAATATCAAGGAAATTGAAAACAGATGCAAAGAAGGAAAAATAGGATGCATAAAATGTAAAGATGAAATTTCAGAAATTATTTATGAATCTTTAAAAGATTTCCAGTTAAGAAGAAAAGAAATTGTTAAAAATATGGATAATATTTATAAGATACTCGAAAATGGTAAAGAGCATGTAAGAAAAATTGCTTCAAAAACTATTAAAGAAGTAAGGGAAAAAATAGGAATTGATTAGATCTTATCAGGCAGATTGTAATATAGGATTTAATGTAGAAATAAATGATTTCATAGGTCCGATAAATATTCTTGTAGATTTAATACAAAAGAAAAAAATAAGCATCTATGAAATCAGTCTAAATTCAATAATTAAGGATTTTTTAAAATATTTAAAAAAAAATAAAAATGTACTTCTTGAAGAATTATCCAGTTTTTTATATGTAGCTGCACTGCTTCTTGAAATTAAAGCAAAAAGTTTAATTCCATCAAAAAATATTGAAGAAAATAATACACATGATGATACTAATTTAGAAGAATTAAAAATAAGAGAACAGGAATACAAAATATTTAAAGAGATTTCTGATTATTTTTCTGAATTAATTGAAAATGAAAGTGTTTATTTTGTCAGGGAAGCTCCACTAGAAGAGCATTTTTCAGATTTTTTACCTGAAATATTTAAAAATATAAAATTAATTGATTTATACAATTTAGCTTCGAAACTTTTAATTTCAAAGGAAGAAAAAATAAGTATTGCCGATTTTTATAAAGAAAAAATCACAAAAACAATTTTTCAGGAAATTGCAAGAATAAAGGTAATTTTAAACAGGAAAAAAGATGTAACATTTAAAGAATTAACAAACAGTTATACAAATTTAACTGATATTGTAATTTGTTTTTTATCAATACTTGAATTATATAAAAATGAAATAATTGATATAAATCAGTTTGAATTATTTGGAGAAATTTTAATAAAAAAGATTAATTCGTAAAATATGCCTGAAGAAAAAATTAAAGATTTACAGGAAAATAAAAAATCATCTTTTGATTTGTTTGATGAACTGTTAAAAGGTAGATTACCTTTAAAAACATGTATAGAAGGGATACTTTTTATAGCTGAATCTCCTGTGAGTTCTAAAGAAATTGCTAAAGTTTTAAATGTTGATGAAGAATTGGTAATTGAAATAATTAACCAGCTTGAAAAAGAATATCTTGAAACAGAAAGAGGTTTTATTTTAAGAAGAATTGGAGGAGGTTATCGATTATATTCAAATCCTTCAATAAGTGAAATTTTAAAAGAATTTGTAAATACAAATATTAAGATACATTTAACACAAGCTGCACTTGAAACTCTTGCTATAATTGCATATAAACAACCTGTTACAAGATCACAAATTGCAGAAATAAGAGGTGTAAAAAATGACAGTATTGTAACCAGTCTTGTAAGTAAAGGTCTTATAAAAGAAGCTGGAAGATTAAAAGAGCCAGGAAACCCTATTATATATAGAACAACAGAAAAGTTTTTGGAGATTCTTGGCATTAGCAGTATTAATGACTTACCACCTTTAAAGTTGAATGATTAAAATAAAGTAAATAAAGTTAAAAATATTTTTTTTAAATTATTTAAAGATTTTTTTATTTTTTTATTTTTTTAATTTTAAGATTTTCAATTTAATAAAATGGAAAAAATTAGAATTTCAAGATTTTTAGCACAATGCGGGATAAATTCAAGAAGAAAATGTGAAAATTTAGTAATAAATGGAAAAGTTAAAGTAAATGGTGAAATTATAAAAGAATTATATTATAAAGTAGATCCTGAAAAAGATATTATTGAATATAATGGAAATGTTTTAAAAATTGAAGAAAAAATAGTTCTTGCTTTAAATAAACCACCAGGATATTTGTGTACTGTAAAAGATAACTTTAATAGAAAAACGGTATTAAATCTTATAAAAAATATTAGTTTTAAAAACAGGTTATACCCTGTAGGAAGACTTGATTATAATTCAAGAGGATTATTATTGATGACAAATGATGGAGATTTTGCATATAGGATTCTTCATCCAAAATTTAATATTCCAAAAACTTATGAAATTGTTTTAAATAAAAATTTAGCTATAAAAGATAAAGATAAATTAATAAAAGGTGTTGAAATAGATGGGATTAATGTAGGAATAAAGGAAATAATCCTGGTTAATGACAATAATAACATTATTAATTGCAGCGAAGGCAATAGAAATTTAATTCTTACAATACATGAAGGCCGCAAAAGGATAATAAGGCGATTATTTAAAGAGTTGGGTTATAAAGTTATGGATTTAAAAAGATTAAAAATAGGTAATTTCGATGTAAATGAAATAAAAGAAGGATCTTATAAAATTTTAAATAATAATGATATTAAAAAAATATTGATGTTAAAGTAAATATATTTACATATAATTATTTTAATTTATAATTTTTAAATTTATATTTAATTAATAATCAATTAATAAACATAAAGGTATTAAATGAAACATATTAGAAATATCACAATAATTGGACTTGGTTTAATAGGTGGGTCTCTTGCACTTTCTTTAAAGAAGTTCAACGACAATTTTTTAATAACCGGATATGATAATATTACCGAGGCAATAAATATTGCTATTTATAGAAAAATTATAGATAAAGCAGCTAAAAATTATAAAGAAGCCGTAAAAGACGCTGACTTGGTTATTATAGCTACTCCTGTAAGGTTAATTACAGAAGTTGCAAATGAAATAAAGTGCGATCTTAAAAGTGGAGCAATCATAACTGATGTAGGAAGTGCCAAGCTAAATATAGTTGAAAAAATGAAAGAAATTTTACCTGAAGATGTAATATTTATTGGTGGTCATCCTATGACTGGCTCAGAAAATGAAGGTGTTTTAAGTGCAAGGAATGACTTATTTGTTAATGCATTTTATATTTTAACTCCAACTGATAATACAAAAACTGAAGCACTTGCAGCTCTTCATTCGCTTTTTACAAAAACAGGTGCAAAAGTAATAACTGTATCTCCAGGTGAGCATGATAAAATAGTTGCTCTTATAAGTCATCTTCCTCATATCCTTTCTACTAATCTGGTAGCGCTTGTTGATGATAAACAAAAAGAACTTAACAATTTATTTAAATTATGTGCTGGTGGATTTAGAGACATGACAAGAATTGCTGCTTCAAATCCTAAAATGTGGCTTGATATAAGCTTTGAAAATAAAAAGGAAATTGTAAGTGCTTTAGATGAATATATTGGTTATTTAAATAAATTTAAAGAAAGCATAATTGAAAATAATGAAGATTATATAAAAGATCATTATATAAAAGCAAAAGAAGCAAGACTTAACCTGCCTAAGTTTATTGATAAAGATATTTCCAAGTTATATGAATTAAGAATAGGTATTCCTGATAAAAAAGGAGTTTTAAGTGAAATAACATTAGCTATAAGTTCTGCAGGGGTAAATATTGAGGATATTTCAATTTTCCATTCAACTGAAGTCCTTGGTGGTGGTATTTTAAAAATTTTAATTCATGGTGAAAATGCTGGTGTCGTTTCAAAAAATGCGCTTGAAAAATTAGGCTACGAAGTTAGTGTTAAGAAAGTTATTGGAGAAGAAGATTGATATGCTAAAAATTTGTGGTCCTTATAAAATTAATGGCACAATTGAAGTTCCTGGAGATAAATCCATTTCCCATAGAAGTATTATTTTATCTTCTCTTACAAAAGATAAAGTAATAATTAATAATTTTTTATTTTCAGATGATTGCATAAATACTTTAAAAATATTAAAAAAAATCGGAGTTAAATATCAAATAGATAAAGATGCAGTAATTATTCAAGGTTGTGGCCTTTCTAATTTTAGTGAACCTGATGATATTTTATATACAGGTAATTCAGGTACGTCAATAAGGCTGCTAAGTGGTCTTTTATGTGGATGTAATTTTATGTCAATTCTTTCAGGTGATAAATCAGTAAATAACAGGCCAATGGATAGAATAATTAAGCCATTAACAGAAATGGGTGCTAAAATTTTTGGCAGGCTTAATAACAGCAAAGCACCTATTGTTATATTTGGGGGTAGAAAATTAAAAGGCAAAAGACATGAAATAAGTGTTGCCAGTGCTCAGGTAAAATCATGTTTAACAATAGCTGCGCTTTTTGCAGATGGTATTACTGAAATAATACAACCTGAAATTTCAAGAGACCATACAGAAAGAATGCTTGAATATTTTGGTGCAAATATAGAATATGATGGAAAATATACTAAGATAATTCCGGGAAATGATTTAAAAGGAAAAGATATTTTTATACCAGGGGACTTTTCCTCTGCTGCATTTTTTATTGTAGCTGCTATTATTCTAAAAAATTCAAAAATAATAATAAAAAATACAGGTATAAATCCGACAAGATCACTACTGCTTGATATTTTAATAAAAATGGGAGCAAAAATTGAAATAAAAAATAAAAGAATAAAAAATAATGAAGAAATAGCTGATATTGAAGCTTATTCCAGTAATTTAAATGCTATTAAAGTTGATGAAAAAGTTATCCCATATATAATTGATGAAATTCCAATATTAAGTGTTGCCGCTGCTTTTGCACAAGGAGTTACAGAAATAAGAGGAGCAAAAGAACTGCGAGTAAAAGAAAGCGATAGAATAAAATCAATTTCAAATGAATTTAATAAGCTTGGTATCAAGGTAAAAGAATATCCGGATGGTCTGGGAATTCATGGTAAGGCGAATCAAAAAATTAATTCTTCAAATTTAACAAGCTATGGCGATCATAGAATTGCAATGTCTCTTGCTGTACTTGCTTTAAAAGGAGAGGAGGTCGTACAAATTAGTAATACTAGATGTATTAATACTTCTTTTCCAGGATTTGAGGAAAAATTATTTAAACTTATTTCAAAATAATTTATAAGATAAATTTATAGCATAAATTGTTTAAAATTTTTAAAAGAACTTAATTTTATAATCAAAAATATATTAAAATAAGAAATAATGAAAAATATGGAAGATAAAAATATAAAAATTGCTGAGCAAGATACTGATATTGATAATAATATTAATATTATAACAATTGATGGTCCTGCAGGTTGTGGTAAAAGTACTATAGCAAAGATGCTTGCAAAAGAATTTAACCTTATTTATGTAGATACGGGAGCAATGTATAGAGCACTGACATTAATTGCTCTTGAAAATAATATTGATTTAAATGATGAGGATTCTATAATTCAAGCTGCAGAAAAATCAAATCTGGAATTTGATTATAGCGTTGGAGATATAAATAAATATACAAAAGTAATGTTAAATGGAAAAGATATAACACTTGATATAAGAAGTAAAAGGGTTGGAGACGCAGTTTCAATAGTATCAAAATTATCAAAAGTCAGAAAATATCTTGTAAAACTTCAAAGAAAAATAGCTTTTAAATATCCTTGTATACTTGAAGGCAGGGACACAGGAAGTGTGGTATGTCCATCAGCAATATGTAAAATTTATCTAACTGCAAATATTAATGAAAGAGTTAATAGAAGAGAAAAACAACTTTGCGAAAATAATCAGACATTATCAAGAGAACAAATAAAATATGAAATAGAAAAAAGGGATAAAATTGATAGCAGTAGAGAAGATAGTCCTTTAGTTATTCCTGATGGAGCAACTGTTATAGATACAAGCAATATGACTATAAATGAAGTTTTTAATTCAGTTAAAAAAATTTATAATGAAAAATTAAATCAATCCATTAATTAAATAGTAATATAGAATAAAGCATAGTTAAAAAAAATTTTTTATTATTTTTTTATTTATTTTTTTTTATGTTTACAATTAATAGATCAAAAAGTTACTTAAGATTTTATAAATTTCTTCAGGTTATTGTTAATCCTTTTTTAAGATTAATTTATAGATTAGAAATAATAAATGGGGAAAATGCATATATAAAACCTGAAGGAAGTTTAATTTTATGTTGCAATCATGTAAGCTCATTAGATCCTATTATAATGTGCGCTTATTTTCCAAGGCCAATTTATTTTATATCAAAAATTGAATTATTTAGAAATAAATTTTTAAGATCAATTATAAGTTTTTTTAATGCTTTCCCGATAAATAGAGAAGGATTTGGAAAAAATGTAATTAAAAAAGCTATTGAAGTTTTAAAAGCTGGAAATGTTTTTGGTATATTTCCTGAAGGAACGCGTTCATTAAGTGGTGAAATAGGAGAAATTAAAAAAGGTATAGGCTTGATTTCTTATCTTGCAAACGCTCCAATACTTCCGATGGCAATTTTTAATTCAAAAAAAATTCCTAAAGATGTTCATATAAAAAAGAAATATTTGTTTTTAAAAATAAAAATTATATACGGTGAACTTGTTAATACACAGGAAATTATTAATAAATATCCTCAAAAAGAAGCAATAGAAAGAATTTCTGATATTGTTTTAAATAATATAAAAGAACTTTATAATAAATTAATTTAAATTATATTTTATATTATTTTTATCATTTATCTTATCTTTATTGATTAGGAACAAAAAAATTTTTATAAAAATGAGTTTATTATAAAAATATAATTATGGAAGTAATAATAAGCAAAAATTGTGGCTATTGTAATGGAGTAAAAAAAGCTATTAAAATTTTAGATAATACTATAAAGGAAAATATAAGTAAAAAAAACATTTATACCTTAGGAAGTATTATTCATAATCAAAAAGTAGTAAAAAGTTATGAAAAAAAAGGTGTGTTTTCTCTTGAAGATATAAATGAGTTAAAAGCAGGGGATTGTGTTGTTATAAGATCGCATGGAGTTTCCCCTGATATAATTGAGGAATTAAATAAAAAAACAATAAATGTTTTAAATGCTACTTGTAATTTTGTTTTAAGAGTTCACAAACTTGCTAAAGATTTAAGTAGTAGAGGTTATTTTATTGTATTGATAGGTGAAAAAAATCATCCGGAGGTAAAAGGAATAGCAGGAAATATAAAAAATAATAATTTTATAATTATAAATACTCCTGAAGAAGCACAAAAAATAAATTCGCAAAAAAAAATTGCTATCATTTCTCAAACAACACAAACAAAAGAAAATTTTTTACTTATTTCAAAAAAAATTATTGAAAACATAAAAGATGAAGTTCTTATAATAAATACTATATGTAAAGCTACTGAGATAAGGCAAAATGAAACAGCTGAA
>JAMDEN010000133.1 GCA_023487035.1 Actinomycetota bacterium | reverse complement strand
CAATTTTTATGTCAAAGAAACTTATTATATCCTTACTTTTTAAATTTCTTAACCAAGTTTGTTTTTCTTCTTTTGAAATCATATCCATTAATTATGTTTCATTTTTTAAAATTAAAATAACTTAAAAGATGTATTTAAAGTTGTAATAAGTAAAATATAAATTAATAATACCAGCTTAATAAAAGTCATAAAAGCCTATTCTCGAGTGTGTTAAATATCCAAATTACTCTAACTATTATATCTTCTAATACATCTTTAAGACTTTTCTTACCGATATCAAAATACTTTAATATTTCTAATGCTTTTTTATTTTTTATACTTCTTCTATGGGCAACAGTTGTAGAACGTAAAGATTGCAAATTTCGTAAGAACTGAATCATGTCTGGAGAATTTAAGTTCCTTGTTATTAAAAATTTTTCAAATTTATCTATTCCTTTTTCATCTTTTTCTAAATTTTCAATACTTTTTTGTAATTCCTTTTCATTTAGTGAATCAATAATAATTTTTGTTATTGCTAGTATTTGTCCATCAAATTCTTTATCATTATTTTCGCTAGTTAATAAATGAAAAGTTGAAAAATAGTGTTCGTCTTCTTTTGATAAAGTTTTAAACAAAATCCAACCAAACTTATTTTTCCATTTTTCATTAAACTGTTTAAACCTCATTTTAAAGTAAAGATCAGGATTATTGGGGTCAGTAAACATACCCAAAAAAGCTCGCTTAAATCCAGTGCTACTCATACCTTTTTCAGGATTGATATTATAGCTTTTCCAGTATAATTGTTCTTTATAATTTAATTTCCCTAAATCACCTAAAAAAACAACAACATAATTTCTACAACTATTATCAACACGAAGTGACCAAGTCCCCTTACAATAAATACAACCATCTTCAACTGTATATTTCTGTGGATTATCATAGTATTTATTCAAAACCTCACAGCTAAAATATACTGGCGTTAAATAATGTGGAGCCTTTGGATTTTTTCCAAAATAATTAGACAATTTGTTCTCATCACAAGTGCATGTTTTGATATTACCATTTTCATCATAACCAATATTAAAATTTGTATATTTATTATAATTTTCATCCATCTCATCTTCATGTGAAGGCTTGTAATTATCTAACCCTTTTATTATTACCTTTCCCATAATCCAACTTTGGATTTTATCATTTCGAATATGCATACTACTAATATCGCGAATTAAATGGTTGTAAATATAATATCCTCCTTTTATAGTTTTATTTTTTTTCTGAATATTCAATTCAGAAACAGTTTTTTCACTAAATCTCATCATCTCAAAAAAAACTACTAGACACATGTCTCTAACCGAAATATAGTTTTTAATAAATCTAAGTTTTATAATTACTTCTCCTGGTTTTATTTGTACAACTACTTCTTCGTCACCATTACTATCAATATAAATATAATTTTTATTAAATATATCTATATATTCTTCAAATAAGTTGTAATATAACCTGAATTCTTCCGACAACTCTAGGTAGCTAGGTTTTGTACCAAATTCACATCTATAATATATAAAAGGTTCAATACCATCTTCAAAAAATTTTTTATATTCTGCTCTTTCTTCATTGTTTTTATAATAAAATTCAAAACCAGGCCTTCCATGACCAATTAACAAATCCCAATTATATTTATCTAAAATATTATTAATGTTTGAATTATTAACAAGTGCACAATAAATTGCACCATTATCAATCATTCCTACACTATCAAGATTTTTATAAATAGTTACCCAACCATTATTAATAAACTGCTGCTTGATCCTATTTTTAATATCACTAAACATAAAATCTTTCGTCATAGAAACTCCATAACTATATTTTTTATTACATAGTCTACTTAACTGTCTCTCCTATTTTATTAAAGAACTCCAAATAAGGTTTTAGTTCTTCTTTACTTAATTTTTTAAAATTATCACTAAAGATTACTAATGTGTTTAAATAAAACTCATAGGCAGCAATTAATAATTTATAAATTTCTTCTGAGTCATTCTTACCAATACAAAATATATATCCATTTCCATAAGAAATAAAAAAATTCTTTAATCCTTTTGAAGAAACGTGTGAAATATCACATAGGTAATCATAAAATGTGAGGTACGCAAATTCAAAATGATGATCTTTTATTTTAGTATCTATAACTTTTGCCATACTTCTTAAGTCAGGCAATTTATTCGAGACTTCAAATTTTTTTTCTATGTTTTCAATGTTTTTTTCAATCTCATTTATAAATTCATCACATTTTTCTATTGTTGAAAGTTCATTAATATAGTCACTATACTTAGGATTAGCTTCAATAAAACTTTTCCATTTTTCTGTAAATTCTTTTCTATTCGTAAAATCTTTAATTGCATATTTTATTGCATTTTTTTCATTTTCTTCTAACAGAATATATTTTAAATTTAAAAAACCTTCAAACAATGAGCGAAGTAATGTCTCACCTGTAAATAATTTTTTGTGTTTTGCGAGTATCATTATTGATTCTGCATAATAATGTATGGCTCCAATCAAAGTAAAAATTGTAAGTAATCTGAAATCATCTTTGGCAATATCTAATCTTACTTTTAAAAGCTTCGATTCTCCAAATTTTATTAATTTTCTAAAATTTACTAATAAATTATCCTTTGACATTTTATAGACTCTTTTTATTAATGAATTAAAAATAAGTCTTGATTCTACTCAATTATACTACTATCCTCTCGCATAATTAAAATAAATATAATTATTATATGGATAAGTTTATTGATTACTTCTTAAATTACCTTCAAACTGAAAAAGATGCTGCAAATACTACAATTCATAAATATAGAGCTTATTTAGAACGATTATTTGAATATTTACATGTTACTGATATTAATGAAATCAACCAGAATCATTTACGGGATTATTTAAATCACATAAGACAAGCTAACAACTATACTTCAAGTTCAGTTGCAAATAAGATTAATATACTGCATCACTTTTTTAGATTCCTTCATAATTCTGGATTTATAAAAGTAAATCCTGCTGTTTTAATTAAAACACCAAGAAAAAGGGTTAAGATTCCTAAAGTATTTAATGATATTGAACTTGAAAAATTCCTGGCTGCAACTGAACACAATGTCTATACCAAATTTAAAAAATATGGGTTAAGAGACAAACTTATATTTACAATGTTTGCTTACACTGGACTCCGGCGTACTGAGCTTATTAATTTAAACTGGAACGATATTAACCTTGGTTCTAGGTATTTAATTGTAAAAAAATCCAAAAACAAAAATCATTATTCCAGCTTCATTGTATTGCTTGACTTCATGAGATGATACTATGTTATTTATTTTACTTATTTCTTTTTCCGTAAAATCAAGGCAAAAAAATGTTACGCTTCTATTTAGACTTAATTTAGACCTGATAAAAAATATAAAAGCTTGTTTATAATTATCTTCAAGTGGCATAAAACTATCGATTCCAAATTCATCTACTATACCTATCATTTTCATTTACTATCTCCATTCATCAATTCTTCTAAAATTGTTGGTTTAAAATACAAGTCCCGTTCAACCTTTAACCCCTAAAGGACCTTTAACACTTTCAAGTTCTGATAATGAAAAGTATCCCAGTTCCCTCTCAAAACCGCACACCAATCCAAAAAATAAATCTGTCCCATCGAACTCAGTTACATACCAAGACCAGTTAGAATCAGGAGTAAATAATTTTAAATATGCAATGGCGTTATAGCCTTTAGACTCTTGCTCATGCAATTTAGGAAGTACCTTTTTTATTTCCTCAGTAATAAGTTTCATTTCAATTTTATTATATGTGCTAATGTACAAATGCATAATATATGTAAAAGTTTGAAATAATCAATAGTGAAATGAAGAATAGTAGCAAGAATTATTAGGTTAAATTAAGGTGAAATAAAATTGATGAAATTAGAGTTATTTGAATCAGCAAGTTAAATGTAAAGCAGCAACAACTTTTCTATCTTTATAAATTATGCTATATTCGTTAACTGCATCAGCAGTTTTTTTAATTACAACCTCTATCCCTAACGCTTTTAATTTTTCTTTCAGATTATCATCAACTTTCATAAGTCCAGAAGCACCTGTACCTATAATTAAAACTTCAGGCTTATAGTTTATTACTTCTGTAATATCATCTTCAGTTAAAAAATGACCGGTTTTTCTTCTCCAGTTTGAAGTTATATGATCAGGATAAATAATAAGGTCTTTGGTAAATTTTTTGTTGTCAATTGTAATGGTGCCGAAGCTGTAAGAGTTAATCATAATAAATATTTCCAGAAATATTTTGTATTTAAATATATATTCAATAATTATAATTACTAAAAAGATGAAAATAAGATACCTAATGTTTGTTCACAATTTCTTATTTGTATTATTGATTTAAAAAAATGATAAGATATTTTTTTAATACTTTAATCAAAATTAACAATATTTAGTTTCAATGATAAAATGAAACTAAATTAATAATATTAAATATTCGTTAAACACAAGGAACCAATATGCATAAAGTTGTTTATGTTTTAGGAGCAGGTTTTTCAGAGCCTTTAGGTTTGCCTTTAATGACTAATTTTATCGAAAAATCAAAAGATATTTTTTATGAAGATAAAACTGATAAATATAAATATTTTAATGATATTTATGAATTAATTGACAAAATGGGAAGCTTAAAATCTTACATAAATTGTGATTTATTTAACATAGAAGAAATTTTGTCTTTATTGGAAATGGAATATTACATCGGTAATAATAAAAAAGATTTAGAAGATTATAAAAAATTTATAAAAGATGTTATTGAGTTCTACACTCCAGTATTAATACCAAATGAAAGAAATAGAGATATAGGTAATTGGAATGATTTCTGTTTTGGAGATGCTAAAATCTATCGACGATATGGAATTTTCCTTTCTTATCTTTTACAAATAAAAATCTTTAAGAATCGTGGAGTTAAAATAGAGAATGCTAAAACTCAAACTTACATTGAACCTAGCTATAATGAAAATCACAAAGATACCGAATATAGTATAATTACTTTAAATTACGATAGAGTGATTGAAAATATAATAGATTTTATTAAGAAAAATCATAATGATACAAATGAAAAATCTGAATTTTTAAATACTTTTAAATTAATCAAATTACATGGGTGTATCTCTACAGATATAATTCTACCAACATGGAATAAAAAATATACAGAACTGGTTTTTTCAACATGGGAAGAAGCATATAAAGAATTAAGTAGTGCTAATTCCATTAGAATTATAGGCTATTCTCTACCAATTAGTGATAATTATATAAGGTATTTATTCTCAATTGCATTAAGATATTCTAAACACTTAAAAAATATTGATGTAATAGCCCTAGATAAAAATGGAGAGACTAAAAAAAGATATGAAAGCTTTTTTTCATTTCCAAACTTTAATTTTAAAGATAAAAATTTTTCAGATTTTTTATACGATTTAGATACATCAAATAGGCTACCTATTAATAAAAGTTCTGGTAGTACCCTTGAAAATATTACTTTTTTGTCTTCATTTTTAGAAGCAAAACATAAGGAATTTTTTAGATCAAATAGCTAATAGAATTTGTTCTGTTTGTGGAATTCTAATTGGAATATTATTAAGATTCAATAAATTATTATATAATTCTTTCATTTCATTATCTGAGACATTATCAATAAATCTAAAAGCAGATGAAGAACAATAAGTAATGTCATTTTCAAAAGATATCCATTTTCGTTTATTTTTTTCCGCAGCCTCTCCAGTTGTATTGGAACCAGCAAAAATATCAAGAACAATATCATCAGGTTCAGTTAAAAATTTTATAAAAAATTCTGGTAGTTTTACAGGAAATCTTGCTGGATGAGGTTTAATATTAAAAAAATTACAAAATCTTAGATATTTAGAGTTACTATCAGTATTAGAAATTTGCAGCAAATTTGAAGGAATAGCTCCGTCATTGTTTTTACTAAAATTATATGATATATCGTGACCCGAAGGTCGTTTTTTGGCTTTGTAAAATTTCTCGTGATTTTCTAAAAGTTTTTCCATTCTTTTTGAGTAAGGAATCAAAATATCATTTAAACTAGTTTTTGGAAATGTAGATTTTGAAAACCACCAAACTGTATTAACTGAATCCTTAACTCTAATTTTCCTTTTATTTACCCATTCAATTGGAGATGGCAATTTTGCAGGATTAAACCAAAAAAATTCTTCCGCTAAATAAAATTTCCCCTGCTCACAGAATTTAATTAGAACTTTAAAATTATAAAGTGACCTTATTGGTTTACCTTTTTGATAAGCACCGCCTAAATCAATAATAAAACTACCAGAATCTTTTAATATTCTTCTAATAGGTTCTGCAAACTGAAATAACCAATCGACGTATTCATCTTGATTAACATTTCCATATTCTTTTTTTCTCTGGAGTGCAAAAGGAGGAGAGGTTATTACTAAATCAATGGAATTATCAGGGACTTGTTCTAGTAATTTTAAAGAATCCCCGCAAAAAGCTTCGCCAAAATTAGTAATATATAATGGTTTATTTTTTAAGTTATCAGACAATTTAATACTCTTCTAATTTATAAATCCAACTTGATAATATTTTCCATAATACTGTTACAGCAAAATAAACTTCAGAATCTTTATATTTTAATTTTTCTATCTGATTGATATATTCCTTTTCAGAATTAAATCCTAAAATATATGAAATCCATTTTCGACTATCATTATTATCTAGGTAAAGAAAGAGGTCTTCAACTTTAAATTTCCTTTTACGAGCAATTGCCCAAGCAATTCCAGGTTTTTCATTTTCATTAGCACTTCCAAATTTTTTCATAAGTATATTAGTATTATCTAAAGCAAGTTTTGAAAGAGCTCTTGCTGCTTCAATTTTTATATCTTCGTCAACTTCATTAAATACTTCTACAAGTGAATCAATAGAATCCTTCTTTTTTAACTCACCCATAGACCAAGCAGCAGCAGCTCTAATATCTGTTGGTTGGTTTTTATCAAAAAGGGCATTTAATAAAATTTCTAAAGAGTCTTCGTTATCAATCTCACTTAAAGTTATAATTCCTTCTAATCTGTTTTCTAGAAATTGATCATTTATTATATTCTTAAAAAAATTAATACCTTCATTATCTTTAATTTTTAGAAGTCCTGCAGCCGACTCTAAACGAATATAGATATGCTCTCTTTCATCCTCCATTTTACGCTTTAAAATATCTATAGCTTTGTCTGAAAAAGCAAATCCTAAAGCTTTTATTGCTGAATACCTATCACTAATTGAAGGACTCTCTAAATCATAGAGATAATCCTTCAAACTCTTATTATTTAAACACCTAAAACTTCTAGTTATTGGTACAACTGATGCAATAATCTGATTACTTTGTACAGTATCATCAACATTAACTAAAGGTATTAAAAAGGAATCATCATTTTTTAAATTTAGAGTTATTGTCCTATCATCCTGAAATCTCTTATATTGAATTTTACCTTCGCTGACATTTATAACAATACCTTCAGAATTTGATATTCTGGAAGGCCAAATAATACGTAGTTCATATCCTTCTTGAGATCCTTTTGGTTTTAATGTTTTTATTTTATTTTGAGAGTATGCTTTACGAAGTTCTCCAACGTTAATATAGTGAACTGGTTCCAAAGCTTTCCAATCAATCGGAGTTTCTCCAATTTTAATACATCTAAGCATCGCAACAAAATCATTATCCTTTAAACCATAATCCCAGCTTCTATTAGTATTTGAAATTGAATGGGACATACTTAATTCTAAGTTCGTTTTTGCTCTTGATTCTACTCGAATGCCACAGTTAGTACACAATATGTCAGGTACTCTAACTCTTTTTATTTTAATATTCTTCCAAATTTTAAAACTCATTGAGCAACGCTCTAATTCAAGCGGATTATGCCCTGATTTCAATAAATCATTAAAAACATATTTTGTCCCAATGGCACCAATAGAAATTTTCTCTAAAAAACTTTCATCTGATTTAAAATTTTTATTAACCATGAATATTACAGTCTTTAGTATTATTTCTTATCTTTAGTATTATATCACAGCATATAATCCAACCCTAAAAATTTCTTGATTTTTTCATAAAATACCAATATGCTCGGAACAATTGAAAACACTACCTGTAGTTATTTTTAGTGTTTTCAATACTACATTTAGTTCTTTGCAAACACATTTTTTAAGTATTTTTAGAAGTGGAGTTAGCCTGTAAGCCGAGTTCTGTGCCTGAATGCAAATGCATCCAGCGGCAGCCATCTATCTAAGGACAAACATTGCTGTCTGCCTCAAGCAACCAACCCGGAAGAAGAGCGGGCAACTCTGTAT